>JBBRHK010000023.1:0-14481 GCA_038222815.1 Chitinophagales bacterium | reverse complement strand
TTGAATCCTAAGCCGGGCGGTATTGCTAGCCCTAGCGGGAAGGGAAGTAATTATATTATTCCAGACTTTTTTATTCAAAATAATAATGGTAAGCTAGAGCTTACATTAAATAGTAAAAATGCTCCGGATCTTAGGGTGAGTGAGGGTTACAGAGAGATGCTTACGGACTATGACAGAGGGGATAAAAAAGATAAGCAGCAGAAAGAGGCAGTAATATTTATTAAGCAGAAAATCGATAGTGCTAAATGGTTTATAGATGCTATCAAGCAGAGGCAAAATACGCTCTTGGGCACAATGGGTTCTATAATGGATTATCAACAAGATTTCTTTTTTACAGGCGATGAAACTAATCTCCGCCCTATGATTCTAAAAGATATTGCAGAGATTACTAATTTGGATATTAGCACGGTAAGTAGGGTAGCCAATAGTAAATTTGTACAGACAGAATTTGGGACGTACAGACTTAAATTTTTCTTTAGTGAAAGTTTACAGACAGACAGTGGTGAAGAAGTAAGTACAAGAGAGGTGAAAAAAATACTGACTGATATCATAGATGCAGAAAATAAGAAGAAGCCATTCAGCGATGAAAAACTTACTGATTTACTTCAAGAAAAAGGATACAATATCGCTAGAAGAACAGTAGCAAAGTACAGAGAACAACTCAACCTACCAGTTGCAAGACTTAGAAAAATTCTTTAAATTGAAGACAGAAACACAGGAGATTCCCAACAGCATTCCTAGAGTTATTAGAATAATATCACAGGTTCTATCTTACATTTTTCACCCTATTTTTATTCCGGTATATGTAATTGCATTTATCAGCTATTTGCATCCCACAATGCTTGCTGGCTTTGATGACGGGCAGCGTAGATATTTGATGTTGATCATTATCTTAAACTTAGTTTTTTATCCGCTGCTATCTACGATATTACTTAAGGCAGTAGGTTTTATAGATTCCATATTCTTGCACACGAAGAAAGATCGAATCATTCCGCTCATTGCTTGTGGCATATTTTACTTTTGGTGTTATACGGTTTTTAAAGAGCAGAATCAATATCCAAAAGAGATTTCTGTATTTGTTTTAGGGATATTCTTAGCTAGTAGTGCTGCACTGATGGCCAATATTTATTTTAAAATAAGCTTGCACGCAATCGGCGTTGGAGGGTTAGTTGGTTTCTTTGCCTTATTACAATTCAAAACCGGAATGACTATGCACTGGCCACTAGCATTGGCTGTAGTCATAGCAGGTGCAGTATGTTCTGCAAGGTTATTCCTAGGAGCGCATAAAGCTAAAGATGTATATCTAGGTTTATTGGTGGGTATCGTCTCTCAATTTGCTGCCTATTATGTAGTTGTATAAATGTTTTTATTCATCCCTACCAAGCATCTTACCACCACTGTTCCATGTCTTATTTAAATCTTCAAATTCCTTTACCTCTGCCTCAGAGAATTTTCTTTTTGTGAGGGAGGATAGGTCTGGCTGACCAGCATTTACCCAAGCAGTAAACCAAAAAGAAGCAATGGCTTCAATACTTTGGCGCATCCTTAACTCTACCATTCCATCTAGTTTTTTATTATAGGCAATGGTAAATGCAGAAGAGTACTGCCTTATAAGTACGCCATTTCTATTTTCGAATGAATATTTTTGATCAGCAGGAAATTGATCTGTTAACTGCTGCTCAAAAAGTAAAACTGAATCTGCCATTATTCCACTTTCTAAAACTCGCTCCCAAGTGAAGTCAAGCGGGTCCTTAATGTATTTTGCCTTACCTATAAAAAAGTCAAAATCTTTTTCTGCTAGCAACTCAGGTATCCTGCTTTCCCAGAAACCGTGAATGCCTTTTTGATTCGTTTTTTCGCCATTGTGATTGTTACTAGCGTGTAGGGGCACGTGAGAGTCTGCAATGTAATGACCAATCTCTGCACTATTTTTCATTATTTGAGAAAAATTCTTATCCTTGAAAGCATAGGTAAGTCTATTGAGCATTACCTGTATATGCCAAGGAACAATACCGTGTGACTTTAATTCTTCTTCGCCAAATTTCTCTACAGCAGCTTTCCAAGACCTTGGTAGGCTGTCATAAGGATAAGCGCCATAATCATTTAGATCAATATAATGCCTTGGGCCTTCATCTTTCACCGCATACCTTCTTTTATCTGGGTCAGTAGCGTGCTCAGAAAGAAAATCAATATTGGGCTTATACAACTTCATCATTTGTGGAGGAAGCAAAAAACAAGCGTAATAATTTATCTTTTTATGTGCCCAAAAGCCCCAACACTGTGCCGGTTGGTAGCTAATGCAAACCATAAATAATGGTAATAATATTTTTAATAATTTCATATTCTATTTATTGGTAAAGCCAATCGTATATCTTTTTCTAATGTAGCGTGCTGATTAATTATAGTCTACATTCAAAAATGGCTTGATAGTAAAGTTAAATGTACAATTTTATAGGTGGACTTACCTGTTAACAAAATATTTTTTAATTGACCTGTAACTTTCTTTCTTTGCCATACGTTCTACTATCAAAGCAAGCATATTAGAACAATTCTAGGAACATTTATTTTTTATGACCGCAAAAAATTACAACGATTGTGTTACGAGCTATGCAGATAATGTATATCGGTTTATTTATAAAAGTTTGGGGCATGAAGAAGACGCCAAGGATATCATACAATTGTCTTTTGAAAAACTTTGGATTCATAGAGAGGAAGTAGAGGAAGAAAAGGCTAAGAGTTATTTGTTTACAGTGGCTTACAGATGTATGATAGATCATATAAGGAAAAGTAAAAGAACGGTTTTGGGTGTAAGCATTAGTGAAAATAGAATGAGCACGGTTGAAAATTCTTACGCTACGAAGCGAGTAATAGAAGAGTCCTTAGCTACGCTGAGTGAGCAGCAGAAGCAGCTTGTGATGCTAAAAGATTATGAGGGGTACAGCTACGAGGAAATAGGGGAGATTACAGGATTGAATCTCAGCCAAGTAAAAGTTTATTTGCATAGGGCCAGATTGAGTATGAGGAATTACATTGTAAAATATGAGAATATTTTATAGTAAATTAAATGAAAATGATAACTATTAATAATTACGAAGACTATTTTTTACGCTACACAGATGCGGAGCTGAGTGTAGAGGAAATGGATATGGTACAAGTATTTATAGATAGTCATCCAGAACTAGGAGAGGAGTTAGATGCATTGATAGCTACAAGGATATCTTCAGATGAAATAGAGATTTCTAAAGTTGATTTTTCATCTTTATTGAAGAACGAAAAGATTGAGCCAGTAACCATCGGTACGTTGATAGAACTGCTGCACGAAGAAGCAGATCAACCAAAAGAAATATTAGCCAAGATAGAGAGTAATGAAGTTCTAAGTAAAGAGTGGAATTTGCTTTTGAAGACTAAGTTAGAGGACGAAATTGTTGTATTTACTGATAAGCAATCTCTTTATAGAAAAGAAAGCAGCTCGAGACCTGTGCTGTATATGTGGAGAATAGCGGCGGCGGCAGTTTTTGTAGGACTTATGCTTCTTGGAGGTTACAAGTTTTTTACCAAAGACTCTGGTATCACAACTGAATTTGTAAATGCGGATGTAAAAGTAAAAGACACCGTACTTGCGCAAGAGAAAGCTATAGCTAGTACAAGTGAAAACATTGATTTACCTAACAGAGTAGATGAACAGAAAGAAAAATCTACTTTAGAAGAAACAATCAATGGTAAAGAGCAGAATGGCAAAACCGAAAGATTGTTAGTAAGAGAAACAAAGGAAGTAGAAAATAGAAAGCAACAACAAAATCTAAAATTCAACTCGCCACTTGAAAAAAATAGTCCACAGACTAATTATAACCAAATCGTAAAAGAGGAAAATAAAGTTCTACAAAACCCTATCGTAGCTAGCGTAGAAAAAAAGGAACAACCGAAGAATGATGTGCTAAAAAAGACAGAAATTATAGACGTGGATTTATCAACGGTATTTGCTGAAAACGCAACGTCTATTGCTACTACTGCAAGCTATAATGACGACGAAAGCACAATTTTATATATGAAGGCTAGTAAGCTAAAAGACAGCAAGCTAGGTATGGCATTTGGTAAACTGAAAAGAGCTGTAAAGTCAAAAATTGGCTTAAGCGATGAAGAGATTAGTCTAAAACCAATTGAAATAAATTTGAGATCTAAATAAAATAAAATCCAATAAAAATAGCTACTCGGCTACCAACAAAGAGAAAAACATCCCATTAATTTAATTTTTTAAACCCAACAATTATGAAGAAGATTTACCTGCTATTAGCTACTGCTTTGCTCAGTGGCGTAGCATTCGCACAGACAGACAGTACTAAAACAGACAGTACAAAACGCCGAGTTTTTAAAATAGGCAATATCATTGTGATAAAAACGGGTGGCAAGAATGCTGTAGAAGATTCTTTGCCAGCAGTCCCTAAGAAACCATCTAAAGTAAAAACCAGCTACTTCAATGTAGATTTTGGTTTGTCTAACTACACTGATAACACCAGCTATGGTGCTACTGGAAATTATCTAGTAGATAACCTAACATCTCCTGGCTTTGGCCCAAGTGATTTTAAACTAAGAGCGGGTAAAAGTGTGAATGTAAATATTTGGTTTGTTACCCAGCAACTAGCCCTTGTAAAAAATAATGTGCATTTGAAATATGCTTTTGGACTAGAGTTAAATAATTATCGGTACAAGCAGCCAGTAAGTTATAAAGAAGGCGGGAGAGATCCTTACAGAGGTACAATATTGAATGAGCCTTTCGTATTTAGAGATTCTATAAAGTTTTCTAAGAATAAACTAGCGGCAGATTATCTAACTGTACCTGTGATGCTGACTTTTGGTACTAACAAGGCAGATGATGAAAAGGGCATTAGGGTTGGATTTGGCGTAAGCGCAGGTTATTTGTACAGTCAAAGAAACAAGCAGAAGAGTGATGAGCGTGGTAAGCAAAAGAATAAAGGCGACTATGATTTAGAGCGATTTAAATTGAGTTATGTAGGTGAACTTACCTTAGGTCCAGTAAAACTATATGGTTCTTACAGTCCTACGTCTTTCTACAAGCGAGACTTGAATATGAAACCTTATACTATTGGTATTAGATTCGGGGAATAGAATAAAACTTCTTGATTGATTTTATCCGTTGGCTTCATCTAGCTAACGGATTTTTTATTGATGAAACAGCCTCACATTTCTATGCAGCCTATGGCGAAACTTTATTTTAGATAATTTTCACAAAAAACTAGCAAGAATCGGAGTAGGGGATACTAAAAATTAATTTTTCTGCGTTATTTTACAAACGATAATCATTCTCCCCATTTGAAGCAAACAATAACTATGAATTCCCCCCTATCTAGTAAGCTATTTCTTGCAGCATCTGTTGTTTGTCTTTTTTTTATGATGGGCTCGTTTATGATACCCACTACAAAAGCAATTAACCGTAAAGCCTTTTCTGCAGATAGCACCGCCTATTTCTTTGCTAATTCTCCTTACTATATCATTATAGATAAAAGTGACTACGAATTAAAAGTGTATGATGCAGAAGGCTGGTATGCTACCTACCCTGTTGTATTTGGCAGTAAAGACTTAAGTGATAAAATGAGAGAAGGCGATAAGAGAACGCCAACAGGTGAGTTTACCGTTATCTTAAAAAAAGTACACAAAAAGTGGTATGAAGAGTTATTGCTTAATTATCCTACAGATGAAAGCTTTAAAAAATTTCAAGAGAGAAAAGCAAAAGGTTTAATTCCTGCTACCGCAAAAATTGGCGACGGTATAGCTATTCACGCTACGAGACCAGAAGAAGAGTGGACAGTAGATAATTTTTACAACTGGACGGATGGATGTATTTCTGTAAAGTATACTGAGATGAAAGACTTGTACAGTTATATTCCTACTGGTACTAAAGTATCTATTGTAAATTAATTACTTATTCGTTTTCAGTAAGCTAGTGTCACCGTAGCTTAAAAATCTAAAATCATTTTCTAAAGCATAATTATAGAGCTGCTTCCATTGTGGACCTACAGCTGCTGCTACTAGTAATAACAAGGTACTTTTTGGCTGATGAAAATTTGTAGTGAGGAAGTTTGCAACCTTAAATTTATATCCCGGTACAATCAGAATGGATGTTCTTGCTACCATTGTTTCCTTGCCAATCTTCATTAAATATTTTTTCAAATTAATAAGGGCTTCTTTTACAGAAATCGCTTCTAATTTCTCTTCTTCTTTGTACACTTCCCATTGGTCTAATTCTAAATGCTCAGGATGTTCATTTACCTTTAGTTTTAATCCGAGCCAGTAAAGTGATTCTAACATTCGTAAAGAAGTAGTGCCAACAGCAATAATGTTTTCGGCAATAATAAGCTGCTCTAATTGTGCTAATCCAATTTCAAAATACTCACCGTGCATATCATGTCCTTCCATCGTGTCAGCTTTTACTGGTAGGAAAGTGCCAGCGCCTACATGTAAGGTCATATTGCAGCGACTAATGTTTTTAGTTGCTAGATTCTTTAATACTTCGTCAGTAAAATGCAAGCCTGCAGTAGGAGCAGCAACTGATCCTTCACGCTCTGCATAAATAGTTTGGTAGCGATTTTCATCCGCAGCAACTGCTTTTCTTTTAATGTACGGCGGCAAAGGCATTTGCCCAAGCGCATTTAAAATAGTAGCAAAAATATCATCAGAATCCCAACTTAGTTGTATAATGAAATCATTATTTATTCTGCCCTGTTTCTCTGCTGAAATATTTACTTGCTTTCCATCTATTTCTATCTCAATTTCTAACGGCCCATCTTTCCACTTAGCAGCGCCACCCACCATACATTGCCAGGTACAAGTATTCTTGCGCTGCATTTCTTCATAATGGTTGCCAGAAAAAGGGTAGGGTTCTAACAGGAAAATCTCTATAACACTTCCCGTTGCTTTTGCAAAGCTTAATCTCGCCTTTATTACTTTTGAATTATTAAAAACAAGGCAACTATTTGAGGGTAAATGATTAGGTAGATTTAGAAATAAATCTTCTTCAATCTGTCCCTTAATAAATAATAATAACTTAGAGTCGTCCCGCTTTTCTAAAGGTTGTGATGCAATTTTTTCTACTGGTAAATCGTAATTGTAATCTTCAATTCTTATATCTTTTTCTCTCATTTTGCTAAAAATGCTTTTACGTTTGTCAGCCATTTGTCCTTTTCATTCAAATAAAGATTTTGATGACCACTATTTTCATAAATGACTAGTTCCTTTTGAGTAGGGATATTGGCAAATATCTCATCCGTTTCTCTTCTACTCACCCTTGGATCATTAGCTCCCCATTGCAGTAAGACAGGGCATTTAATGGTTTTCACATATTCTTCAGGCTTCATACTAAATGCCCAAAAGCCGTGAATAGTGCCTCCCCAGAAAGTAAGTAAAGTACTGATGGGCTGTTTGGGTAACTTCATCATACCCACCCGGCCTTCTACAGCATCCTCTAAGGTAGCAAATGGCATTTCTAGAATCACCTTACTTGGTTGCAAGCTATCAAGTGCAATAGCTCTGGTAATGCTTGCTGCACCTAAAGAAACGCCATAAAGAATAATATTTCTTTCACCTTCGCCTTTTAGTAAATTGTACATAGTAGTAACATCTATCGCCTCATCAAAACCAATGGTAGAAGTATTGCCTCCGCTATTGCCGTGAGCCCTCAAATCTGTAAGGCATACATTATAGCCCATTGCAACAAAAGCTCGTGCCTGAGGATAAAGGTCAGATTTATTGCTTCCGTGACCGTGTATCATCAATATCGTCCCTTTTGCGGAATCAGCTTTTATTGTAACCGATTCTAATTCGATACCATCTGCTGTTGTCGTCTTTATGATGGAAGAAATACTATCCATTTCAGTATTCTTCTTCTTTTGTGCTTTTATGCCAAATGCTATGTCACTAAAAATCTGGCTTTTTGTTTTCTGATTTTGAGGGATAATTTCGATTGTGCCAGAATCATAAAAACGAGTAAACTTATAGGCGTGGTTAATCACTACTATATTAAAAAGAACCAGAACAACCACAATAATCTTAAGTAAGATTTTAAAAGAACGTTTCATTTATTTTTTTTTATAGATAAAGCTATATTTTATGAACTATTTCTATCATAAACTAGTATATGCAAATATTGAATATTATATCTAATATTTGCTAGATAAATTACCCTTTCCTCTAAGTTGACAATTGATACTTATATTAGCATAGGAAAAACCTTAATGAATAAAATGTTATTGCATAAAAGTACTACTGAACAACTAACTAGCTATCTCAAGGAAAGAAATATTATTTCTCTTTCACAAGAAGTATTAGCAACCGAGAAGCCAGGGGAAGGCAATATGAACTATACGATTAGGGTAAAACTGAATGAAGGCTCTCTAATAGTAAAACAGAGTAACCCCTACGTAGAAAAATATCCTAGCGTACCTGCACCGCAAGAGAGAGCTTTGGCTGAAGCTGCTTTTTATAAAAAAATCTCAACAAACAGTATTCTGACGGCAATGATGCCTTCATTTATAGCCGTAGATGAAGAAAATTTTATAAATGCAATGCAAGATTTGGGAGAGGCCAATGATTTTAGTTTTCTTTATCAAAGTAAAGATAATCTGCTTGCTACCAATGTGCAATCACTTTGTGAATACCTAAGCGAACTTCACAGCAGTTTTACAACAGACCAGCCGAATGGCGATTTTTCAAATATGGCTCTTAGGAAACTCAACCACGAGCACATTTTCGTTTATCCTCTTATGGAAGATAACGGCTTTGACTTAGATTCGGTACAGCCCGGCTTACAACAACTATCCTTGAAATACAAGACATCTGATGCCTTGAAAGCTACTGCTAATAGGCTAGGACAACAATATTTATCAAATGGCACTCACCTAGTACACGGTGATTTTTATCATGGGAGTTGGGTAAATGCTGCAGGGAAATTTTATGTGATTGATCCTGAGTTCTGCCATTATGGTGCTCCAGAATTTGATCTTGGTGTAATGCAGGCACATTTGTATTTAGCAGGCGAGCCGATTTCAACATTTGAACTAGTAGAGAAATATTATAAAAAGTCAGTTGGCTTTAATCAAGAGTTATGCGATTCATTTACAGGAATTGAAATGATGCGTAGGCTTATCGGTTTAGCACAGCTACCGTTGAAATTATCATTACACGAAAAGGAAATGCTTTTACAAAAGGCTTGTTCACTTTTGAAAGTAGACATTTAAAAAATATTAAAAATAGAAGATGGCAAAGAAAATTTGGTTTGATACAGATATTATGATTGGTCTGCCAGAAAGGGCACCAAGAGAAGTAGATGACGGCGTTACTTTAATTATGGCATTGCGCCAGCCAGAGATAGAAATTGTAGGAATAAGTACAGTAACCTATGTAGATTATGGCTATGATGTAACGAAGAAATTACTCAACTGGTATAATAAAACTGGGAAAGACATTCCTCTGTACAAAGGTTCTGATAGCGCCGCAGATTGTGGCGTAGAGAATGAAGCTACAATAGCACTAGCTGATGCATTAAGGAAAGAAAAGCTTTCAATACTTGCCTTAGGTCCTAATACAAATATTGGTACCGTTCTAAAAAATCATCCTGAGTTAGCTTCGCAAATTGAAGAAATAGCCTTTTGTATAGGACGTACGCCAGATCTTGAATTTAGACCGGGACTTGGTCAGAGAGTAGTATGGGATTATAATTTTGAGAAAGATGTAGAGAGTATGAAAGTGATATTAGACACAGAGATTCCACTAGTTTTTAGCGGCTTCGAATGTAGCTATGATGTATTCCTAGGCCCAATAGATATTGACAGATTGAACAATGATTTTGAAGGAGACAAGTGGGTGTATGACCAATTAATGCCTTGGATAAAAAGAGGTGACGAAATTTTCGGAAGTGAAGGGTTCATTCCTTATGATGTTACACCGCTTGGATACTTCACCCATCCACATATGTTCTCTTACTATGAGAATATTCCGGTACAGATAAATGTAAAACCTAATGATTGCATTAGGCCAGGAATAGATGAAAGAGTAGAAAAAGAATACCTAGAAGTAAGTTATGATTATGATAGCAAGCGTACTGTGAAATATGCACATCAAACCCTGCCTGGATTTGAAGAAGAAGTTATTAAAAGACTGTTGGGGAAATAGATTTATAAAAGAATACGAAATTAAATTAGATGAAATTATTTAAGACCTTCCTTTATAGCTTGGCTGTAATTGTTCTAGCTAGTTGTGTAGGTAATAAAGAGAAATCAAACAGTAAAGTCAATTTACAATCTTGGGATGAAGTAGTGGCTGCCGCAAAAGGCAAGTCTGCCACTATGATGATGTATATGGGTGGCGACAAGGGTTTGAGCTATATGAATGATTATGTGTTGCCAACTTTAAAAGAAAAATATGATATCACATTACAACTGGTTCCTGGGCAAGGAAAAGAGATAGTGGCTCACGTAATAAGTGAAAAGGAAGCGGGTAAGGCAGACGGACAAATAGATTTAGTATGGATAAATGGCGAAACATTTTTTCAACTTCGCCAAATCGATGGATTGTATGGCCCTTATAACCAATACCTACCCAACTATAAAAAAGTAGATACTGCTAATCCGATTGTACAATTCGATTTTCAGGAAAATATAGGCGGGTATGAAACGCCTTGGAGTATTGCAAACTTTGCTCTTTTATATGATAGTGCGGCCATAGCTAATCCGCCGCACTCAATGCGAGAGTTTGCAGCATATTGGGCTGCACATCCGGGCAAGTTTACGATACCAGATGATTTTAGTGGATATACTTTGATTAAGTCTTGGCTGATTGAATTATCAGGCAGTAAGGATGGCTTGGATGGAAAGTTTGATGCAGGAAAATATAAAAACTATTCTACCCAGCTTTGGAAATTTATTAATGACAACAAGAAAAATTTTTGGAAAAAAGGAGAAACTTTTCCTGCAAGTAATACATTAGTGTCTCAAATGTTTGCCAGTGGCGAGTTAGATTTTGCGATGTCATTTAGTAATGCTGATCTAGACGTTAAAATTGCAGAGAAAGTGTTTAAGAACACTGTAAGGCCTTTAATCCCAAAGGCTGGCTCTATCCAAAATACGAATTATGTAGGCATACCTTTTAATGCAACGAATAAGGAAGTAGCGATGGTGGTCGCTAATTTCTTAATATCCCCAGAGGCTCAGGCTGCAAAAGCAAATTTAAAATATTCTGGTTCTAGAACGGTATTAAATAAGGCTAACCTATCTTCGGAGGAAAGATTATTGTTTGATGGAAATAATCAGGTCAAATATGCATTGAAAGTGGAGGAGCTAATGAGCAATGCTATAAAAGAACCTGTACCAGAATATATGATTAAAGTAGCTGCAGATTTTAGAACGCAGGTCATAGAGAAAAAATGATTGTACAAGCCAGATATAAATACATTTCTTATACCCTACTTGCTTTATTTACCGTACTTCCATTACTAGGTGGATTCCTTTATGCGTTAGGTTATAGCTTCGGTATTACTGGTGTTTTGAAAACAGGCTTCACAACGGACCATTGGGCTACACTTTTTTCTCAGGGAAATATATTTTCTTCTATTTTTTACAGTGCGGCTATTGCTGCGACATCCATCATTATTGCCGTTTTTTTAGCCATCAACACAGCATTATTATTATCTAAAAAATTACAGAAAGGATTACTCAGTTATCTAATTTATATTCCACTTGCCTTCCCTGGAATTGTAGCCGCATTTTTTATCTTTCAATTATTTTCTAAGTCTGGTTTTTTAGCAAGGATAGCTTTTCAATTACATTTAATAAAAGATATTGCTTCCTTTCCAGATTTGATTAATGACCAATATGGAATTGGAATTATTTGTAGTTTTGTTTTTCTTCTTTTCCCCTTTTTTGTTTTGTTGTTTGTAAATATTATCAAAACAGAAAGATTAGATAATCTTAAGGAAGCCGCAGCTACGCTGAATGCAAGCCCTTTTGAAATTTGGAGGCGAGTATCAATGCCCATTTTGCTAATGCGTGCCTTGCCTAACCTAATCCTGTATTTTATTTTTATTTTTGGAGCATTTGAAGTGCCATTGATTCTTGGAAGAAGTAATCCAGAAATGATTTCTGTATTGGCTGTAAGAAAACTACAAAAATTTAATCTTTTGGATTTACCTCAAGGTTACGCCATAGCTGTCCTTTATACTATTTTTGTTTTTGGCATTATCATCCTATTGTTCAAAGCTAAAAATAGAACCGATGAACAGTAAGAGAGAAATAATCACCGCCGTTCTATTAGGAATCTTATGTATAGTGCCGCCCATTATACTCTTGGCACTAACGTTTTTTGAGTCTTGGAGATTCCCAGATGTTTTGCCTGCAACGTATAGCACAGACAGCTGGCAGGCTTTATTTAGAGGCTCTAATAATATTGGTAAATCATTACTCACTAGTTTTCTTGTAGCCGTACTGGTAGGTATTCTTGCAGTTACTATGGGATTCTTTACAAGTATGATTGTATCCTATCACAAGCGTAGAAAACTTTTATTGTTTCTTACTTATTTGCCTTTTGCTTTAGCGCCAGTAATCTTTGCCGTGTGCATTAAGTTTTATTTTTTGAAGTTAGAACTTACCGGGACTTTCATTGGTGTTGTATTAGCGCAACTCATCATTGCTTATCCTTATGCAACCATTGCCTTTACTGGCTTTTGGAATAAGCGTATTCAAGAATATCAACTCCAGGCTATTACACTGGGTGCTTCGCCCGGCTATACGTTTTTGCATTTATTGTTGCCGATGGCGAAGACGATAATTATTGTCGTACTTTTTCAATGCTTTCTTATTTCTTGGTTTGAGTATGGCTTAACGTTAATCATTGGCGTAGGAAAAATAAATACATTGCCACTTAAAGTCTTTCAATATTTATCGGAGGCCAATATGTATCAGGCTTCGTTAGCAGCTAGCTTATTAATACTGCCGCCAATTTTGTTACTTTGGGTGAATAAGAAATTCGTTTACATTAAAACAACCTAGTGCTCTTAAAAGTAGAAAATATAAAAAAATCATTTAGCGAACGGACAATTTTGCAATCCGTTTCTTTTGACCTCAAGGCACACCAAACCTTGAGTATTTTGGGCAAAAGTGGTTGTGGTAAATCAACGTTGCTAAAAGTAATTGCTGGGCTAGAAGCTGCTGATAGCGGTAATATTTTACTTAATGATCAATCGATTATTGACCTGTTGCCAAATCTTAGAAATGTGGTGTATCTTTTTCAAGAGCCTTTATTATTTCCGCATTTGAATGTGGCAGATAATATTGCCTTCGGGTTGAAAGTAAGAAAAACCCCTAGTGCAGAGATTAAAAAATCAGTAGGGCAAACTTTGCAAAACCTAGAACTCGAAGCTCACGCTAAAAAAATGCCCCATCAAATTAGTGGCGGACAAAAACAAAGAGTGGCTTTCGGTAGAGCATTAATTTTAAATCCCCCATTACTTTTATTAGACGAGCCATTTAGTAGTCTTGATGTAGAAACAAGAGCAGCTATGCAAGCGCTTTATAAGAGAATAGCTGCGGAATATAACATCACCGCACTCTTTGTAACCCACGATCTCAAAGAAGCACTCACTATGGGTGATGAAATTGCGTTTATGGAGAATGGAATTTTAGATGTGTATGATTCTAAGGCTACATTTATAGCTGATACTCGGACAGGAGTGAAGGGGGAGAGGGAGTTTTGGGATAGGTTGTAAAATGCGTTAAGGTTTGGATTAAATATCTAGAACAATTCTTAAATTTTCTTTCAAGGTTAAAGATTGCTCTTTAGAAAGTTGTCCGAGTTTTTTTATTAATCTTCTGTTGTCTATTGCTTTTATCTGGTCAACTAGCACATCACTTAATTTTTGTAATTGACCTTTTTGCAGATGCACTCTTAATAATTCAACCTCTGGTTTTACATTGGTAGTCAGCGGACATATTATTGTTGATAAATGTGTGTCATTAAGCAAATCCGTTTGCATTATAACAACTGGTCTCGTCTTGCAGGGCTCTGTTCCCACCGTTGGATTTAAATCTGCTAACCAAATGTCATATTGCTTAATTTTCATCTACAAACTTTTCAAACTCAGCTAATACCTCCATAGAATCACTGCTTACTAAGTTGGATTCCTTACTGAGCTGTTTTTTTAATAAACGTCTTTTATTGAAAGAGTTATAGAGGCTTACCGCTTCGTTGATGTAACGATTCCTTGCCAAGTTTAATTTTGCTGTAACAGCTTCCGTGTCTTCAAATATTTTGTCGTCAAGTTTTAAGGAGAGTGTTTTCATAATTGCGTTATTTGGACAAAAGTATATCTTTTTAGTATATACTAGAAGATATTTTTAATATTTTGAATTCAACAGTTTATTAAATGCAATAAGCATCGAAATTTTAACTTTACGCTATTAACTTAGCCTATTTAAAAAG
>JBBRHK010000022.1:0-14716 GCA_038222815.1 Chitinophagales bacterium | reverse complement strand
CCTGGCTGCGATAGTGACCCTACAACACCAGTATTCATATCAAAGAAGCGAGCAGTCTTTGCTTTCTTTATAGAAATATCTAGAGAGCCTAGCCAAGCTCCATCCATCCTGGCAAATGCTACTAGGTTTGCCCCTGCATCTACAATGGCGATATTCATCTTGGTGTCTAACTCAATTGCTTTTGCCTTCGCAACCGCAATCATTTTCTCAGCTTGTGCTAATGTAATGTTCATAATTTTTATTTTTATTGATAACCGTGGAAGATAGTAATTGTTCATTTTGTTTAACCACTAAATGTGATGCTTACCATTATATATTTATCGTTAATTATTTCTAAAAGTACATTTCTAGCATGGTTATTGCTCTAGGCGCAACCGCAAAACCCAAATACTTATAGAAACAGTCTACTTCTTATTTCACTTATTAAAATTTAATGTAGATATGATAACGAATACCCTAAAAAAATATATGCTGCTAGCTCTTTTTAGCGTTGTAGCTTGCTATACAAATGCTCAAAGCAATAATGCCTTGCCAAGATGGGAGGTAGGCGCTGGCGCATCTGCCTTTGTATATATGGGCGACCTTACTACCCATAGATTAGGCAGTATAGAAACGATACGGCCGGGAGCATTAGCATTTGTAAATTATAATGTGACTAGCAGATGGGCACTACAAGCTGGGCTGGCTGCAGGTTCTATTAGAGGAGATGATGCAGAGTATGCTAGTCCTGCATTTAGAAGAGAAAGAAATTTTGCCTTTTCTAGCTCGGTGAGAGAATTATCATTGAAGGCGCAGTACAATCTATTTAATAGTTACAAGGTAGAGGCTACTACGTTATCGCCCTATATTTCTAGCGGCATAGCGGTAGATTTTCTTAATGTGAAAACCGATTACAGTAGACTTACTACGAAGCTTGCCACAGAGGAACCACAAATTGTTGCAGGCTTACAAGCAGATATTCTTAATGGCACACCAAAAAGATTATTCAGTATCCCTATCACATTAGGAGTGAGGAAAAGCTGGAGCGAAAAATGGGATGTGTTTACAGAAGCTAACTACAGATTAGGATTTTCTGATTATTTAGATGGATTTAGCCAATCTGTAAATAGTAAAACGAATGACCAATTTTACTCAGTAAATATTGGATTAATATATAAATTCCAAAAAGGCAACAACCTAGGTTGTCCAAAATTTTAATTCCTGAAAAACCAAATTAGAATATCCTTTTCTTCGTACCTTGTATCCTCATCAAAAAAAAAGGAGGTATACATGTCTACAGAAAATTCATGGACGCCTACGGTTATTTTCGTGTAACCGGGCTTCTCCATAAAAATAACCTGAGCCTTATTAAAAGGGCAGCAGCCATCTTCGGATGGCTGTTTTATTTTTAATTGTAGTTGTGTCGTGGTAAATCTTTTGTTTACTTTTGCCATCATTTTATATAAACAAGAAAATAGCTATGTCAGAGATAATAAGCGAGTTTAACGACTACAGAACTAAAATGAATGAAGTTATTCTTAGTAAGAATAACAAAGTGATGAGCCGCCTGTGGAATCTTGATACTAATACTTATGCAGAAGGCGCAATAGATGTGAAAACAAAAGAAATGCTTGGACTAGTGGCGAGTATGGTCTTACGGTGTAATGATTGTATCAGGTATCACCTAGGCAAAGTACACGAGCAAGGTCTTACTACAGACGAACTTTATGAAGTATTTGCCATTGCTAATATTGTGGGCGGTACTATCGTGATACCACACACAAGAAATGCAGCAGAGTACTGGGAAGAGCTTTTAGCCGATGATGCTAAGGCTAGTTAATATTTCTTACGAACTTATTGTGAATTGACTTGTTACTCCGTAGCGATACCAACGGGGGTGTAGGAGTTTGCCCATCATATTGATTCAAACTCACGCCTCGATTCTTTAAAATATAGATTTAGCAGTATAAGTATGAACAAGTTTAGCATTCAAGATATAGCGCAACTCTCGGGTATCAAAGCTCATACATTAAGAATCTGGGAACAGCGATACTCTATAATAAAACCTCAGCGAAAAGACAGCAATATCCGGTGGTACGATAATGAGGATTTAAAAAAAATACTAAATATTGCTTTACTGAATGGATCTGGAATAAAAATTTCTAAGCTCTCTGCTATGACCGAGCAAGAGATTGAGGATGCTGTACTGTCTGTAACGGATAACGACGATTGCGATAAACAATACTTAAATAAACTTCTAGGGCTTACATCTGAGATGGATGTATATGGCTTTGAAAGATCGCTTACCAAAATAATTGAAGAAAAGGGTATGCGCTATGCGATAGAGCGTGTTATTTTCCCTCTTTTAGAAAAGATAGGAATGCTATGGCTTACTAATCGATTATTCTCTTCTCAAGAACACCTTATTAGTAATATCATTCGTCAGAAATTAATAAGAGGTATAGACGATATGCCTACCTCAAATACAAAATCGGCAAAAGTTATTCTGTTTTTGCCAGAAGGAGAATTCCATGAATTAGGATTGCTATACGCACATTATTTATTTAAAGTAAATAAAATTGCAGCCGTTTCCTTAGGAGCTAATCTGCCAATCGAGGATTTAAAAATAATTTCAGAAAGTGTAGCCCCAGCCTATATTTTTACACACATTACTTCTTTGGGTACACACTTCGATGCTAATGAGTTTTTAGTAAACCTTAGAAAAAATATAAAAAAATCCACACTTGTAATATCGGGCAATGTAGTACACGGTATTACAGAAACTCCGTCCAAAACAGTTGTGGTACGTAGTATTAATCAATTTGTTGATTTTATTTCGAGTATATAATTATTTTAATCATCCTTTTTATAGAAGGATTTTCTCTTGAGTTCCACAACTAAGTTTGTATAGTCCTCTATATTGCTTCCATATCTATATCCTATAGTTTTTGCCCTTTGTCACTAGGTAATTTACCCTCAACTTTTCATTTGTTTTATAGCTAGTAATTTTTAATTTTTTTAAATATTTACATATTTTTTTGAAAAAAGCTTTTTTATTGAATTTATTTTGTTTAACTTTGACCTTATAAAAATTAAACAAAATGTCAGAACTAGAATTTAACCAAGCACTCGTTAATAATGTAAGCTACCTCAAGCCTTTTGCATTTAACTTTACTAAAGATGCTGATAAAGCTCAAGATCTCATTCAAGAGACAATGCACAGAGCATTGGTAAATAAAGAGAAGTTCAATGCAGGTACTAATTTTAAGGCCTGGACATTTACAATAATGCGTAATATATTTATAAATGACTTTCGCAAGAATTCAAGATATAAAGTTGTGCATGACAATACCGAGAATAACTCATTTCTCGATAATCTGAAGCATATTCCTAATACTGCTGAGGCCACTATTGGATTCAAAGAGGTAATGGCACTAGTAGAGCGCCTTCCTGATATTTTTAAAAGGCCTTTTCTTCTATACTACAATGGCTACCAATACAAGGATATAGCTGCCCAACTTATGTTACCTTTGGGTACTATAAAAAGTAGGATTCACTTTTCTAGAAGACTGCTTAAAGAACAAATTTTAAATAACGCAGCGTAAGCATTAATATTTTTTTTGAAAACGGCAATTATAATTGGTAGCGGCTTTGCAGGATTGTCCTCTGCTTGCTTTATGGCAAAAACTGGCTGGAATGTGCATGTGGTAGAGCAGCATAACCAAGCCGGTGGGAGAGCTAGACAATTAAAAGCTCAAGGTTTTACTTACGATATGGGACCAAGCTGGTATTGGATGCCAGATGTCTTTGATTGGTTTTTTTCTCAATTTAATGACGGCAAAGGCGCTCCTTACAAGCTCCACCGCTTAGACCCTTCATACAGGGTATATTGGGCAGATAGGTATGATGATATGCCAGCTGACTATAATGCGCTACGACAACTTTTTGAAAATATAGAGCCAGGAGCTGCAGAGTCTCTCGATAAATTTTTAGAAGAGGCAGCCTATAAGTATGATGTAGGTATTCATAAGTTAGTACACAAGCCAGGTAGAAAAATCTCAGAACTTATAGATCTTGATTTAATAAAAGGGCTGTTTCGCCTAGATGTATTTACGAGTATGCGTACTCACGTACACAAGTTTTTTAAAAATGAGCAACTCCGTCAGCTATTAGAATTTCCTGTTCTGTTTTTGGGTGCTCTACCACAACAAATCCCGGCATTATATAGTTTGATGAGTTATGCTGATATTAAACTTGGTACTTGGTATCCGGAAGCTGGTATGTATTCTATTGTGTCGTCGATGCAAGAACAAGCAGAGCAACTGGGTGTACAATTTTCTTTTAATGAGAAGGTAACTGCGATAAATACCAAAGATGGATTGGCAAAGTCTATCACGGTAATGAGCGATGGTCAAGAAAAAACCTATGAAGCAGATGTCGTGATTGCCAATGCAGATTACGCCTTTGTAGAAAAACAATTATTAAAACCGGAGGAGAGGAATTATAGCGATAGCTACTGGGATAAAAGAGTGATGGCGCCATCTTGCCTTATCTATTATGTAGGTGTAAATAAAAAGCTTAAAAATATCCCTCATCACAGTTTATTCTTTGATGTAGATTTTAATCAACATGGTGATGAAATTTATAAAACAAAACAATGGCCGGAGAATCCCTTATTTTACCTAAGCGCTACTTCTGTTACTGATGCAAATGTTGCACCAGAAGGACATGAAAACTTATTTATACTTATCCCAGTCGCCGCAGGATTAACTGGTGATGATGAAGCTTTGCGAGACTATTATTTTTCAAAAGTAATAAAGAGGATAGAAGAAAGACTTGGAGAAAACATTGAAGAGCACATCGTGTATAAAAAATCCTATTCGGTGTCCGATTTTGTAAGTGATTACAACGCTTATAAGGGAAATGCTTACGGATTAGCAAATACTTTGATGCAAACTGCACATTTAAAGCCTTCATTACGCAATAAAAAGATAAAAAATCTTTATTTTACGGGTCAGTTAACGGTACCAGGTCCAGGAGTTCCTCCTTCACTTATAAGTGGTAAAGTAGTAGCTGATGAAATAAACAAAACATTTTAACGAAGGAGAAAATAATAGATGGAATTATATAGTACAGTAAGCCAAGCATGCAGTAAAATTACTGCTGAGCAATATAGCACTTCATTTAGTAGTGCTATTAGGCTATTGCACAAAGATCTCAGGTCAGCTATTTTTAATATTTATGGTTTTGTACGCTTCGCAGATGAAATTGTAGATACATTTCACGGATTTGATAAGGAACAATTATTATCAGACTTTAAAGTAAGTGCTTACCAAGCGATAGAGCAAGGTATAAGTACTAATCCTATTTTGCAAAGCTTTCAGCTTACAGTAAATCAGTACCAAATAGACCCATCTTTGATCGAAGCTTTTTTCCATAGTATGGAAATGGATTTAGGTAAAGTAGAATATGATAGTAATCTATACAAGGAATACATTTATGGAAGTGCAGAAGTTGTGGGGCTTATGTGCTTGCACGTATTCTGCGAGGGTAATACAGTCTTACACGAGTCGCTCACTCCAGGTGCAAGAAGTCTTGGAGCAGCCTTTCAAAAAGTAAATTTCTTGAGAGATATTAATGCAGACTACAACGACCTCAACAGAACTTATTTCCCTAGTGCCGACTTTAATAATTTTACTGCAGAAATGAAGTCTGAAATAGAAGAGGATATTGCCGCGGACTTTGCCGCGGCCTATGAAGCTATTACAAAACTGCCTGCAAAATCAAGATTTGGCGTGTATGTGGCTTATAAATATTACTTATCACTTTTCAAAAGGATTAAAAAGGAAAAGCCAGCTGCATTACTTCAAAGTAGAGTAAGAATAGACAACTTTAATAAAGCCTGTATCGTAATGAGAGCAGGTATCAGAAATCAATTGAATATCTTATAAGGTTCAATTTTTTTTACATTCAATCGTACATAATTTGCAAGATTTAATTTTAGTAGATGAGCAGGATCAGCCCATAGGACAAATGGAGAAAATGGAGGTGCATCAGAAAGGCTTATTGCATCGAGCATTTAGTGTGTTTATATTTAATGACAAAGGCGAAATGCTGCTTCAGCAAAGGGCAGCAAAGAAATATCATAGCCCTAGTTTATGGTCTAATGCCTGTTGTAGCCATCCTTTAGTGGGAGAGGATATGCTCCTAGCTGCAAAGAAAAGACTTCAAGAAGAAATGGGTTTTGTTACGGAGGTAGAAGAAAAATTTAGCTTCACTTATAAAACAGAATTTGACAACGGCCTTACAGAACATGAGTTCGACCACGTATTTACTGGTGTATACGATGGTGAGATTATTCCTAATGAAGATGAAGTAAGCGATTATTGCTATATGACAATGAAGGCTATAGAAGAATCGCTGGAATCTCACCCTGCAAAATATTCCAGCTGGTTTACCATTGCATTTCCTATCGTAAAAGAGCAGCTTAGTAAAATATGAAAAAGGCCGCTAAGCAAGTCGTCGTAATAGGTAGTGGAGTGGCAGGTATGGCCACCGCCATTAGACTTGCTGTGAGCGGCTTTGCGGTAACTGTTTATGAGCAGCAAGCAACACCCGGCGGTAAGCTAACGGCATTCGAACAAGAAGGTTATGTTTTCGATAAAGGGCCATCTCTATTGACGCAGCCTGATAATATTGCAGCGCTATTTCAGCTGGCAGGCGAACCCATAGAAGACTACTTCAGTTATAAAAAGTGTGACACACATTGTCATTACTTCTGGGATGATGGTACCAGGGTAAATGCATTTAGTGATGTAGAAAAATTTTCCAAAGAGCTTTCAGAGAAATTACAAGAGCCCGAGAATAACTTAAAGAAGTATCTATCTGCTGCGGCTGAAATATATAATAATATCGCATTTATATTCTTGAAGTTTTCTTTGCATAAGCGAGCCACCTGGTTACATTCAAGAATTATTAAGGGATTTAAGGCTTTAAAAATTTCTTTGATTACAAAGAGTTTGCACAACTTCAATACTGCTTCTTTTCAAAATAGTAAAACGGTACAAATTTTTGACCGCTATGCAACCTATAATGGGAGTAATCCTTATACCGCACCAGCTATGCTAAGTGTAATAACTCACGTAGAATACAGCGAGGGCGCCTACTACGCAAAAGGAGGAATGATTACTATTACTAACGCTCTTTATAAATTAGCTTCAAAAATTGGTGTTCAATTTCATTTTAATACCAAAGTAAGCTCCATTATTGAAGGAGGGCAGGTGAGTGGTATTGTCGTAAATAATGAAAATATATTGGCAGATATTGTAATAAGTAATCTCGATGCCTATTACACGTATAAGTTGTTACTCAATGATATATTAAAACCTAAGCAAATTTTAAAACAAGAACGCAGTAGTAGTGCATTTATTTTTTATTGGGGTATTGGTAAGGGTTTTCCAGAGCTTGGTTTGCATAATATTATGTTTGCCAACGACTACGAGCAAGAATTTAAAGCTATTTTTAAAACAAAGGCGATTTATCAAGACCCTACTGTATATATAAATATTACTAGTAAAGAAGATGAAAGTCACTCACCAGCAGGAAAGGAGAATTGGTTTGTAATGGTAAATGTGCCCGCTACTACCGATATTTTTGGAGAAGAAGAAATATCAAATTTGCGAAACTGCGTCATCGAGAAAATATCTAAAAATTTGAAAATAGATATTGGAACATTGATAGAAACAGAATACATCGTGCAACCTAGCGATATAGATGCTAGTACGGGAAGCTATATGGGTTCACTATATGGCACTAGTTCTAATGCGAAATTAGCAGCCTTTGTAAGGCATCCTAATTTTAGCAAAAAGATTAAAGGTTTGTATTTTTGCGGCGGTAGTGTACATCCTGGTGGAGGTATTCCGCTTTGCCTCAATAGTGCTGCTATTGTTAGCGATTTGATAGAGCAGCAATACAAATAATTATGTTACAACAATACACAAGATATCAAATAGCAACTGCCATTGCCATCCTTTTTCACGCAGTGGGTCTAGTAGGGATGTTGTTTTTTGACAGAGCCCTTTTTGCACATAGTTCTTATTTTCACTTGTTGCTAATGGTGGGCTGCATTTACTTTACACATAAAGGCAATAGTAATAATTTTGCATTGTTTTTTATAATTACATTTATTACTGGCGTATCAGTAGAGTGGATAGGCGTGCATACAGGATTGCTTTTTGGCAACTATGAATATGGATTTAATCTTGGCCCTAGGTTTAAAGATATTCCTATAATTATCGGCGCAAACTGGGTGATTGTGATCTATTGTTGCGGTAATGCGGTAGATATGTTTTTTAATAGATTGGCAAAGAAGCTTGAAGGACAAATAGAATTAAAGAGGAATAAGTTACACGCCTTTTCTTTGATAATAGATGGTGCTTTATTAGCCGTTCTTTTTGATTATATTTTGGAGCCTGCTGCAGTAAAGCTGGGTTATTGGCAATGGTTGGATAATGGAGACATACCTGCTCTGAATTACGTTTGCTGGTTTTTAATAAGTGCTTTATTACTAACTGTTTTCAGATGGTTAAAAATATATAGCAACAACTTATTCGCAGTACATTTGTTACTTATACAAGTACTTTTTTTCTTGATTATTAATGCTTTTTTATGAATTGGTTGATTTGTATTGGCACCACGATAGCTGTTTTTTTTATAATGGAAGGCATCACTTGGCTTACACATAGGTATGTGATGCACGGCTTCTTGTGGGTGTTACACGAAGATCATCATCAACCTTCACCAGGTTTCTTTGAAAAGAACGATGCTTTCTTTTTAATATTTGCTATTCCAAGTTGGCTCTGTATTATGTTTGGCTTGCAGGAGCAGCAATATTGGCTTGCTGGCATCGGGTTTGGTGTAGCCTTGTATGGCCTTGCTTATTTTATTGTACACGAGGTAATCATTCACCAGCGGTTTAAATGGTTTACTAGAAGCAATAATAGCTATGTAAAAACCATTCGTTGGGCTCATAAAATGCACCACAAGCATTTAGGAAAAGAAGAAGGAGAAAGTTTTGGGATGCTATTTGTTGCCAAAAAGTATTGGGATAAGGTAAGGGCAGATAGAAAACTTCAGCAAAGACAATTGGCCAAATAGTTTACGATTCATTGTATTACCTTTCGCTCATTATGCCCACACATTATACCTATCTAGTTATTTTACTTGCCTCTATTGCAGGTCCTTTATTTTTAAGTTTCGATAAGAAAGTTGCGTTCTACAAAGAGTGGAAATATCTTTTTCCGGCAATGGTACCTGCAGCTGTATTTTACATTATTTGGGATATTTATTTTACCGCAAAAAATGTGTGGAGCTTTAATGATGAGTACATTCTGGGATGGAAAATTTACGGATTGCCAATAGAAGAAATAGCGTTCTTTTTTGTAGTGCCATATTGCTGTATGTTTATTTATTGCTGCATTAGGGCATATTTTCCTAATATAAAGCATACGGCAAAGATGTTTTTCTATCTACAATTATTTTCTCTAGTATGTCTAGCTACGGTAGCATTTGTGTGGCCGAGAATGTATAGTAGCTATACCTTTTTCTTATTGGGCATCACCATCGTTCTTATAGGGTACTTAAGAAAAAAACTATTGTTCTTCCATACTAACTATTTTCTCATTAGTTATGCAGTTATACTCATTCCTTTCTTAGTGGTAAATGGATTTTTAACAGCTATTCCAGTGGTACTGTATAATAATGCAGAGAACCTAAACTTTAGGATAACTACCATCCCCTTTGAAGATACATTTTATGGTATGCTTTTGGTCTTGCTCAATGTTCTTTGCTTTGAGTTTTTGAGGTTTAGAAGAGCAACTCCCAAAATATCAGATTAATATTTGTAAAACTGAGGCTTCGCTTACTATCTTTACGTTGCCTAATTTGAAAAATAGTAAAAAGTATATTGCCCTTTTTTTTGTAGCTGTAGTATTATGCCCGCTACTGGTGGCAGTTTATTTTCCTATAAAGGAAAAATTCTTACAGCATCACGCTTTTGAGAAAATGGAGACCGAGGCTTTAGAAGTACTCACCATTCACAAAGACAGTCTTGTATGGGTAAAACAAGGCAAGGAAATCTTATACCAGCAAGAGTTATTTGATGTAAAGAATATTATACAAATTGGCGATTCCATAAAGATGTCAGGCCTAAAGGATACAAAGGAAATGGAGTTGTATGCCATAAGAGATAGGCAACATAAGGCATGGGGTGCTGATAACGGATTGGTCCAAGAGCAAGTACAAAAAATTGTTTGGTCTAATCAGATAGAGATTATTTCTTTTAATTTTTTAATAAAAGAATCGGAAAGTCTTGCTTTCCCTTTTTATGAGAGTAGACTAGAGGCCGGGATTAATAAGCCTTGCTTTTCTCCGCCCTGGCTTAGCTAAGAAATATCACCAAGGTCATTTTATTCATACTGCCGCTTTCATTTTAGAAATGGAGCTGGGAGCAGTACATTATTTATCACAAATTATTTATGAAATTCATTTATATATTGATTGTCATTTGCTGCAGCAGTGCAGCCAGCTTTGCGCAAGAGAAAGAAAAGGAAAAGAAAGACACTACTATTTCAAAAGACCTTGATGAACTTGTAGTTACTGCCACAAGGTTCAAAGAGAATAAGCGATTTATAGCGCAGCAGGTACAGAGTTTTACTAAGAAGACCATAGAACAATACAACCAACAAACTACTGCGGAGTTACTAATGCATACAGGAGCGGTGAATGTACAGAAGAGTCAGCTTGGAGGTGGAAGTCCTGTTATCAGAGGGTTTGAAGCCAATAAGGTTCTGATAACAATAGATGGGGTAAGGATGAACAATGCCATCTTTCGAGGAGGACATTTGCAAAATGCGATTACGGTAGATAATAATGCAGTAGAGAAATTAGAAATTTTATTTGGGCCTTCATCAGTTATTTATGGTAGTGATGCGTTAGGAGGGGTTTTGAATTTTACTACCAAAAATCCTGAATTATCTTCTACCGATAAAGTACTTACAAAGGGTAATGCATTTGTAAGATATAGTTCTGCCTATAATGAGAAAACTGGTCACGCCGATGTAAGCATTGCGGGTAAAAAGTTTGGCAGTTTCAGTTCTGTAACGGTTTCAGACTTTGGCGATTTGATACAAGGCGGAAACTATAATGATAAATATCCTACTTGGGGAAGGCGTACTTTTTATGTAGAGAGAATCAATGGCATTGACTCCGCCATAAAAAATCCTAATGTAAATAAGCAAGTGCAGACCGGTTATAAGCAGTATGATTTTCTCCAAAAGTTTTTATACAAAACAGGAAGTTTTAGCCATACGTTGAATGTACAGTACTCAACCAGCTCAGATATTTTTAGATTTGATCGACTTACAGAAACCACTCCTGCCGGCGTTCCTAGAAGTGCAGAATGGTATTATGGGCCACAAAAAAGACTGATGGCGGCCTATCAATTGACGCTACCCGCCACTAAAATATTTGATCAGTCGCAAATTGTAATGGCTTATCAAGATATAGAAGAAAGTAGAAATAATAGAAATTTTAGAAGTGCTAGATTGAACCACAGAATAGAGAATGTAAAAATAGGAACCCTCAATGCAGATTTTTTCAAGAAGATAAAATTATTGGAATTGGGTTACGGTACAGAGCTCACATACAACAAAGTAAATTCTACAGCTTTCTCGGAGAACATAACTACGGGTGTAAAATCTGCGCTAGATACTAGATATCCTGATGGTGGGAGCAACACACAGTCTTATGCTGCTTACGTTACAGGGCTGTATAAAATAAATCCTAGATGGATAGCCAATCTTGGAGTTAGATTTACACAAAATAGCTTGTACTCTAAATTCAATGACAAAACCTTTTTTCCTTTTCCATTCAATGATATAGAGCAAAATTCTTCTAGGCTAAATGGTAACGCCAGTTTAATTTGGCTTCCTGATGATAGTTGGAAGATATCTGCCTTGGTAGCTACAGGTTTTCGCACGCCAAACGTAGATGACATCTCAAAGGTTTTTGAAAGCAACAATAATAGTGTCATTGTGCCTAACCCTGATTTGAAACCTGAGGAGACTGTCAACTATGAATTAGGGATTACGAAATCTTGGGGTAACAAAATAGAGTTTACGGCTACGGGCTGGTATACAGATTTTACCAACGTTCTTACGACTAAGTTTAGTCAATTTAATGGTCAAGATTCTATAACCTATAATGGAAGCAGAGCAAGGGTGAGTACAGTAGATAATGGAGCTAAAGCATTTATCTATGGTTTTAATACTTCATTGAAAGCTCTGATCACAAAGGGTTTGCTGTTTACTACACAATATACGTACACCTATGGCAGGCTTAAAGAAAATCCACAAGATTATCCACTAGATCATATTACACCAGCTTATGGTAAAACGGCATTAGCCTATACCGCTAGTAAATGGAATGCAGAACTATTTGCATTGTACAATGCAGAGAAAAAAGCCAAAGATTATAATCTGCGTGGAGAAGACAATCAAGTCTACAGTGCCGATCCTATCAATGGATTTACACCATCTTGGGTCACTGCAAATATTCGTGGTGGATATAGTTTTACAAAAAATGTGAAACTGCAGGTAGCCTTAGAGAATGTTTTTGATAAGTTTTATAGAGTTTTCGCTTCGGGGCTTAGTGCGCCGGGGAGGAATTTGAGTTTGACGATGAGGGTGGGATTATAATCATTTAGAATTTTTAAAGCCTGCCAAAAGCTATTATTTGATTTTGGCAGGTTTTTTTATGAAACGTAAATCGTAATTATTAATGCAATAATAGCCGGCAACGCTTGTGTAAAAAAAATCCTCTTACTCGCAGTAACCGCTCCGTAAACTCCAGCCACCACAACACAACTCAAAAAGAAAATAGCAACATTGCTACTCCACATTTTATCTTCTATAAAGAAACTCCACACAAGCCCTGCTACTAAGAAGCCATTGTACAATCCCTGATTGGCAGCTAGTGTTTTAGTAGGCTTAAACATAGCATCCGGAAGTGCTCCTTTAAATATTTTTTTACCAACTGTTTCCCAAGCGAACATTTCCATATACATAATGAAGAGGTGCTCTAGGGCCACGAAGGCGATGAGAATTTTTGATAGGAGTTCCATAAAAATATTTTTGATTTACGCTACCACAAACTCGGTTGCCCACCTCTATTCGTATAATTTCTATTCAAATGTTTGTAGGCTTTTTCTGTAACTTCTCTTCCTCTAGCAGTACGCACAATGAATCCTTCTTTGATAAGAAAAGGCTCATACACTTCTTCTAGTGTGCCTGCTTCTTCACTTACTGCAGTTGCAATAGTAGTAATTCCTACAGGGCCGCCTTTAAATTTATCAATGATGGTGCTAAGGATTCTATTGTCCATATCATCAAGCCCATACTCATCTACATTCAATGCTTTGAGGGAATGTTCTGTAATCGCCATATCTATAACACCCGTGCCTATCACTTGTGCAAAGTCTCGCACCCTGCGCAAAAGTCCATTGGCAATACGTGGCGTACCTCGGCTACGGCCTGCAATTTCTGCAGCGGCATCGGAAGTAATTTTTACTGACATTATTCCTGCACTGCGCTGTAGAATGCCTTTCAATGTTTCTTTATCGTAATATTCTAATCTACTTTTTATACCAAATCTGCTGAGTAATGGTGCCGTAAGTAAACCGCTTCTTGTAGTAGCACCTACTAGTGTAAAGGGATTGATGGATAATTGCACACTCCGTGCATTTGGACCCGTATCAATCATAATATCAATACGAAAATCTTCCATAGCGGCGTAGAGGTATTCTTCTACAACTGTGCTAAGGCGATGAATTTCATCAATAAATAAAACATCGTTTTTATCAAGATTGGTCAATAAACCTGCTAGGTCTCCAGGTTTTTCTATCACTGGCCCACTCGTTTCTTTAATACTCACGCCCATTTCATTAGCAATGATTCTACTCAATGTAGTCTTGCCTAATCCCGGAGGGCCGTGGAATAAAATATGATCAAGCGGCTCGCCCCTTTGCTTCGCAGCCTTAATGAAGATGCTAATATTTTCAATGATTTGCGGCTGTCCGTGAAATTGCTCTATCCCTGCAGGGCGAATTGTATTTTCAAATTCTTGCTCGGCGGGCTTAAGGTTCTCTTTATTTATTTCTAGATTTGGATTGGACAATGCTGTCTTATTTTTTGTAAAGATACAAGGGTAATTTTTTTCGATGGAAGATAAGTATAATTTGTACTTTGCTAGGGTATGGTTTCAATTATAAGTACTACTGAAAATCCAAGGTTGAAATATGTGTGTGATTTTATTTTCACTCAGTATTATGAGCTTCCTTATGAATTAATTTCAGATCCTAGTAAGGCTTCATCTAGTAATTTGATTTTTTATGGATTGGAACCTGATTCTAATAAAGCGATTCACATTGCTGCTGCTGGTTTACTTTCTGCCAAAGGAATTGCACCTCAAGATCTGAATATAACAAAGACGAAAACAGCCACACTATTATTCTCATTTCCCGAAACGGAAATTCGTTTTGATATTTTCTCAGCAGTATTTTATTTACTATCTCGATATGAAGAGTATCTTGAAACAACACCAGATGAGTATGGAAGGTTTGATGCCATCAATGCAGTAGCATATCAAAATGATTTCTTGCATTTACCAATGATTGATATTT
>JBBRHK010000021.1:0-14847 GCA_038222815.1 Chitinophagales bacterium | reverse complement strand
AAAACCTTAACTAATTTAAAAATGAGAAAAGTAATTCTTTCTTTGCTTGTAGCCCTCAGTATTGCACTGACCGCTACTGCGCAAGACCGGGTAATTACCGGAAAAGTAACTGATGAGAAATCACAACCCGTTTCAGGAGTTTCTGTGGTACCAAGTGATGGTAAAAACGGAACGCAAACTGATGCTAGTGGTAATTACAAACTTAGCGTGAGTGCTAGCGCGAAAAGTTTAACTTTTTCTAGAGTTGGATTCACTACAGTAACATCTACCATTACTGGAACTGTTGTAAATTCTAGGCTTAATTCTACAGATGGTAAGCTCGATGACGTTGTTGTGACTGGATATCAGGTGAAAAGAAAACCAGAATTTACAGGGGCCACATCTAAGGTAGAGTCTAAGAAAATAGAGCAGGTTCCAATAGCTTCATTTGAAGGAATTCTTCAAGGTAGAGCGCCTGGTTTATATATAGCTTCTGGGTCTGGACAACCAGGAACAGTAGCTAGGGTAAATATTAGAGGAGTAGGTTCTATAAGCGGAGGAAGTGATCCCCTTTATGTTCTTGATGGTATTCCTATTGAAAGTGGTGTATTTCGCTCTCTAAATCCTAATGATTTTGAAAGTGTAGATATCTTGAAGGATGCAGCTGGTGCTGGTCAATATGGATCTAGAGGAGCAAACGGTGTTATCGTAATTACCTCAAAAAAAGGTAAGGCTGGCAAGACACTTATGCAGTACAGAGGACAGATGGGATTCTCTGAGCCACCAAATTTATCAAATGTTAGTTTGATGAATACCGACCAGAGATTGAGATATGAAGAAGATTTTCTTGGACCAGCAGGTCTTGGAGCAGGATTCCCAGGTTGGGATTTTAGCCCAAAGAATCCAACCTATGCTACATCTACTTTAGCTGAGCAGGTTAGGCGAAATGGTTTATTAGATTCTGTAAGAGCGATAAATACTGATTGGAGAGACATTCTATTTAGAAGGTCTACATTTCAACAACATGAGCTGAATGCATCAGGTGGTTCTGAAAGTATCAATTTCTTTACTTCACTTTCTAGTTATAAGCAGCAAGGAATACTTGATAGGTCTAATCTAGATAGATATACTTTTAGAACAAACGTGGATTTTAGAACTCCTCGTCTTACTGCTTCATTGAGAACTTATGCAGGATATAGCATTAGTGACAATGCTGAATCCGAAGCTGGTGTAGCTTTGGCTAATCCTGTAGCAGCTGCATTTTTAGAGTTGCCATATAGGAGACTTAATAACCCTGCAACTGGTCTTACAAATGTAGGTGCAGGTCAAACGGGTGCTAATGCTTACGATAGAACAAGGACATCTACTAGTAGGTCTGCTCAGTTCAAGGGAAATTTAGGAATTACTTTACAGTATAAAATTTGGAAGGGAATCTCTATTAAAACAACGAATGGTATAGATTATAGACAAAATAATAGTGAAAGGTTCATTGATCCTAATTCATTTCTTGGTGGGCAAATTGCAAACGGTGCGCAAGGTTCACGCAACGAGGGTAATGTAGAAGTACTACAGCTCATATCTACTACAGGTATTGTATATAACAGTGAGTTTTCACAGAAACACAAAGTAAATGTGCAGTTAATGTCAGAGTCTATTCGTAATAGGTTCAGAACTTTTAACGCAACAGGTTTTGGTATCAATAGAACATTACTTAACACTCCTGCAGCTACGACGGCAGGTAACGCTACCAATAACTTCATTCCTCAAATAGGCGGAAGCAAGGGTGTAGATGGAATTTCTTCCATATTTGCTTTAGCTGATTACACTTATAACAAGAAATATTCTCTTTCTGCTAGTATAAGAAGAGATGGTACTTCTCAGGTTCCTGAGCAGAACAGATTCCTTACAATGTTTACCGTTGGTGGAAGTTGGAATGTTATTAATGAGAAGTTTATGGAAAAGCAAAAAGTTTTACAAGTAGCTAACCTTAGGGCTAGTTATGGAGAGTCTGCAAATCTTAATGGTTTTAACAGCCAATTTGGCTTTATCTCTACTTTTGGGTCTGGCTCTTATGCTGGAGCTCCTGCTATTGTTCCGACAAGCCCAGGTAATCAAGATTACAGAATTGAATCTCAAACGATTACGAATATTGGTATGGATTTAGCTTTTGTAAATAGAAGATTGAGGGTAACAGCTGATATTTATCAAAAACTTTCTAACGACTTATTTGTCAATCAGAATCTTACCCGTGTGAGTGGATTTACAGCATTAGCTACTAATGCAGGTCAAATGGAAAACAGGGGACTAGATGCATCAATCGATTACGATGTAATTCAAAAAAATAAGTTTAGTTGGACAGTAGGAATCAACGGAGGTTTCCTTCGTAACAGAATTAAAAGTCTTGGACTCTTGTCTGAGATTCCACAAGGTACTGGTATCATAAGAGTTGGTTTGCCATTGGGTTCTCATTTTACAGTTGGTTTTGATGGTATTAATCCTCTTACTGGTTTACCAATCTATCAGGATATCAACGGTAATCCGACAACTAATTACTCTGCCGCAAATAATCGTGCTGCTTTCGGTACGTTCCTTCCTGCTTTCACTGGTGGTTTAAGCTCAGACTTCACGATTGGAAACTTTGATATCAATTTATTGTTTTCTACCGCACAGGGCGTTAAGCGATTCAATAATGAGTCTTTTTTCTATACTTCAACCAATGCCAACATTCAGTTTAACAAGGATGTAAGAATGCTAGAGAGCTGGAGACAGCCTGGTGATGAGACTAACTATCAAAAAGTAGGTGCTCAAAGACAATTTAGCAGCAGAGATGTACAAGATGCTTCGTTCATCAGGTTTAGAAATTTGGCAGCAGGATATACTTTTAAAACAAATAACGCAAAGTCTATCAGAGGCTTTAGATTATGGGGACAAGCACAGAATTTGTTTACCTGGACTAAATGGAATGGTCTTGATCCTGAGGAGAGTAACAATATTGCTACCTACGAGTTTCCAAACCCAAGAACATTCACTATTGGTCTTGATATAAACTTTTAAAAACAAAAAATCTTAGAAATATGAAATCAATATTATATGGACTTTGCCTCATAGGGATGATGCTTAGTTTTACATCTTGTGAAAAGGATTTGTTAGATGTAGATCCGATAGATCAAATCCCTGCAGAAAAAGCAATCCTTACTATGAGTGACTTGCTAACAGCGGTAAACGGTGTTTATGCAACATTATCACCTCGTAGACCTGTTTACGTGTCTTCATTTATATCAGATGAAATTAGACTAGGTGTTGGTACAGAATACAGAAACGTAGGTAATGGATTGTACAACTGGCAGTCGGTTTCTGATTCTCAAGATTGGAGAGACGGAGAAAATGGCGGTATATGGACAAATCGGTATCAGATAATAGACCGTGCGAATAGGGTATTAGAACTTATGGTTCCAGTTCCTACAATAGGAACTACAGAAGCAGCGCTGAAAGCACAATACAGAGGAGAGATGCTCGCAATGAGAGCTATGGCTCATTTGGAATTGCTAAGAAACTTTAGCGCTACTGCTCAATACAGTCCTACAGCCTTAGGTATTGTAGTATCGAAAGAATATATTAAGGCTCCTGGTTCTGCTCGTCCGGTAAGAACTGCGCAGGAAGATGCTGTAAAGTTAATTGATGATGATTTACTTGAAGCAAGAGGTCTAATCCCTACTAGCTTTGTAGATATAGGAAGAATAACTAGAAATGCAGTTATTGGCGGACAAGTGCGCATTGCACTTCATACACGTAGATGGCAAAATGTTATAGACAGAGCTACTGAAATTATTCCATTACAGCCGTTAAATAGCATTGGAACTTATGCTGCCTTATGGAGTACAAGAACTTTAGCTTCTAGTCAGGCTACTGAAGTAATCTGGAAGTATAATGTGCAGCCTTCTAACCTTGGAGCTGCAATTGGTTCACTTTATCAAGATGCCAACGGTGCTCAACAAGCAGCTCCATCTGCTAAATTGCTGAATACCTTCGATCGTGTAAACGATGTTAGATTCAACGCATTTTTCCTGACGGTACCACGAAATTTGATAGCTAAGTATGGTGCAGTGCCACCAGCTGGTGAGAATTTTCAGTTTGACATCAAGTTAATGAGGACTTCAGAAATCGTTCTAGCAAGAGCAGAGGCACGTGCAGAACTAGATCTATTAACTCTTGGTAACGCTGATCTTTCTAATCTTAGAACTAACAGAATAACAGGGTATGTACATGTCGATTTAACGACAAAGCAAGCATTATTAGATGCCATTATCTTGGAGCGTTACAAAGAACTTTGTTATGAAGGTAACAGGTATTATGATTTGAAGAGAAAGGGGTTGCCAGTTGTAAGAGACGTATCTGACATTGGTGGTATTCCAACAAGTCAAACATTGCTTACTACTGACTTAAACTATATCTTGCCAATTCCATTTGCAGAGATTTTTGCTAATCCAAATATGGTGCAGAACACAGGATATTAAACCTTAAAACAAATAAAAGATTATTATGAAAAAAAATATATTAGTTGCACTTAGTTTCGGTCTTGTATTAGCAGGCTGTGGCAAAGACAACGTTTTTACCAATGATGTAGCTACCGTGAGGTTTGTGAATACTTCTCCTGGTGCCCCTGCTTTAACTATACAGGTAGATACTTTAGACCAAGCAACTGGAGTAGCATATAGAGGTTCTTCTTTGCCCCTTAATGTAAGACCTGGCACAAGATTTATAAGGGCAAGAGTGGCTAACGTGTTACCTGTGGGAACTTTTACAACTTTCGTAAGTTTGCCTACAGAAACATTTGTAAGCAAGAAAGCTTATACTTACTTTACGTATGATGTGCCGCCTACTCCTGGAAGTGGCCCGCTGAAAACAATTAGGTTATCTGATGATCTAGTACCGACTCCGCTTAATACAGTGAGATTAAGGTTTATTCCTTTGTCTCCTGCAGCTGCACCGAGTGACGTTACTTTTGTAAGAAATGCACCTACGGGTCCTAGCGATAGCGTTACTATCAGTAACCTTAGTTATGTAGGTAATAGTCCTAGTCAGGCTACATTAGATAATATTGCAAAATACGTGAGTCTTACAGGTCCTGGAACCATCACTGTAAAAATGAAAAATGCGGGTACACAAGTAGTTACTTTATCTGCGACGTATACCCTTTCAATTGCTGGAGTGAACCAAGGAATTTTAACTGTGTTTTCTTCCGGTGGAGTACCAGGGTTTACACTTGGTTTTGGAATATATAGAGAGCAGCCGTAAATTAATACTGTTATTTAGTTATAAGTGGGACTACAAAAGTAGTCCCACTTTTTTGTTTCAAATTTTTAGATATGATTGTTAATACAGTTTATATTTCATTCTACCGTCTCCGCCCCGGCTGACCATCGCTGCATTGTTCGCCGCGGCAAATGAATGAATTATGACAGCACTATACTTGACTGCCAATGGACTTTATAGATGGTACTAGTTCTCTTTTTAAACATGGGAAACACGGGGAGGAGAATAATGTTTTACGAACAAAAGGAAAATAGAATTCATTGTAGTCTAACTTAATTTCTTACCCGTTTGGCTTTCAATTGCGTTGATTGGTTAAACTTTTTTAGAACTAGAAAGAAGGGAATATATTTTACAAGGAATTGCCTCTGCTGCCTTTGTGAATAGATTATTGACCTTTTCACGGCTAAGCATTTATAGATAAGTGTTGCTATATTTTTTTACAACTCACCACTCACCACTCCCGATAGCTATCGGGACTCACCACTTACAACTACAACACCCTCATCTTCACCGTCTCTATCATCTTGCCATTCACACTTACAATATTAAATTCGTGCTGGCCTATGACCACTCGGTCTTTTTCTTGAGGGATATTTTGATTCAGCTCTATGATGTAACCGCTAAGGGTTTCGGAGTCTGCATCTGGCAGGAACTCTAGGTTGAATTTATCAGCTATATAATCTAATTCTAACCTGCCGCTGAGGATATATTCGTTTTCAGAAATTTGTTGTTCTATAAATTCTGCTTCTTCATCATGTTCATCTTTTATGTCTCCAAAGATTTCTTCCAGAAGATCTTCCATAGTTACGATGCCTGCAGTTCCTCCAAATTCATCTACTACCCAGGCGATACTTTTGCTTTCTTCTGCAAACTTATTCATTAGGTCTGTAGCATTCATATTGTCTGGTACAATAGGGATGGGCTTTATGATATCCGCAATGGCAGAAGGCTTTGTAAAAAGATCTAACTGGTGTATATAACCTACAATATTATCAATATTATCTTCTATTACTAAGAGTTTACTCAGCTTGGTTTCTATAAAAAGTCTTTTAGCTTCAGCAATGCTAGCTGTTTTTTCTATTCTCACAATTTCTTTACGAGGGACAAGACATTCTCTAAGTTTAGTATCTCTTATAGCTAGTGCATTATCAAACATTTCTTTGTTAAGATCATTAGAGTCCTCTTCATTGATGTGCTTGGTATTGCTGTAAAATTGGTCAATGTCAGTCTTCAAAAAGTTTGGTCGCTTAGCAGGTAGGTTAATGTTTAAAATATACTTTAAAATCCATTCTGATAAGCTAAGAAATGCATTGGCTAGTCCACCAATTAGCCCGTGAAATATTCTTACCATCCTAGCCACAAGATTGCTAGAAAGAATACTAAAGTTTCTATATCTGAAATAGGCTCTTGTAGCATAGTGTAAAAACACCACAATGAGACCTGATATCAATATGTCAGAAGCTATTTTACTATAATAAATAGTGTTGGCTGGTAGATGAGGTAATACTAGAGTAACCCAACTCCAAAAATACTGCGTAAGCATAGAGAAAGAGAGTGCAAATAAGGCGAAGGTAAGGGTAGCTAATACGACAAAGGAAGCTGTAAAAGACTCTGGGTTATCAGAAAATCTACTCCATAAGATACCACTACTTGTACCTTTCTTTTTACCAAGCTCGATTGAAAATTTGTTAGCAGAAATAAAAGCCAACTCGATGCCTAAAAATGCGATGAGCAGTACTAAGCTGATAATGATATATGAAATGATGGCTATGATTCCCATTGTATAAAAGTAGCTAAATCAAATGACTTGGCAGTTAGGTCTATTTTAATTAAGTAGAACTGTTATTGGTCGCAAGGAATTCTTTAAGAATTTCTTCAGCTGTAGCGCAGGCTACTTCCAGGTTATCATTGATAATTACTTTATCAAAATGCTCTTTAAACGACAATTCGTATGCCGATTTACTTATCCTAGCTTGTAACGTGTCTTCCGTTTCTGTTCCACGCATCATCAATCTTTGCTTTAATGCTTCAATGGATGGGGGTTCTATAAAAATGGATATGGTATTGATTGGGTATTGGTCTTGAACATGTATGGCACCTTTTACATCTATGTCAAGAATGGGTACCTTTCCTAAAGCCCAAATTCTTTCTAACTCTTTCTTTAAAGTACCATAATATTTACCCTCGTACACCATTTCCCACTCAGCAAATGCTTGTTCTTTTATTTTTTCTTTGAATGCTTCTTCAGTAATAAAGTAATAATCCTCACCGTTCACTTCATTAGGTCTTTTATTTCTTGTAGCACAACTTACAGAAAATGAAAGTTGCGAGAATCGCTTCATAAGAAAATGAGTGATAGACGTTTTCCCAGCACCAGAAGGGGCAGTAAGAATGATGATTTTATGAAATTGCTCTGCCATATTACAAAGGAAATACTTTTTTAGAGAATGAAAAATAGGCCTTTAGTCTTTTCTTACTATTTGGGCGCCTAGTGCTTGTAATCTAGCATCTATGTTTTGGTAACCTCGGTCTATCTGATCTATATTTTGAATAATACTTGTACCATCTGCACTCAAGGCGGCAATGAGCAATGCCACACCTGCTCTAATGTCCGGGCTGCTCATCGTAATTCCTCTTAGTTTTTTTTGATTATTAAGACCTACTACCACCGCTCTATGAGGATCACAAAGAATAATCTGAGCACCCATATCTATTAATTTATCTACAAAAAATAATCTGCTCTCAAACATTTTTTGATGTATTAAAACACTGCCACTTGCTTGTATCGCAGTTACTAAGAAGATGCTCAATAAATCTGGTGTAAAGCCCGGCCAAGGATGATCACTCACGGTAAGAATACCCCCATCCATAAATGTATTGATGGCGTATGAGTCTTGTGCAGGAATATGAATATCATCTCCTACATAATTTAATTTGATACCTAGCTGCTCAAATTTTTCTGGAATAATGCCTAATGAATCTATGCCAGCATTTTTTATTGTAATGTCACTGTGGGTCATTGCAGCCATTCCTATAAAGCTGCCCACTTCTATCATATCTGGCAGCATAGTATGCTCAGTGCCACTAAGAGAATCAACACCAGTAATAGTCAAAAGATTGCTTCCTATGCCAGTTATTTTTGCTCCCATTCGTACAAGCATCTTGCAAAGTTGTTGTAAGTAAGGCTCGCAGGCTGCATTATAAATTGATGTAGTACCTTCTGCGAGTACTGCTGCCATTAATACATTTGCTGTACCAGTAACACTTGGCTCATCTAACAAAATATAACTTCCTTTTAGGCCAGAAGTAGTCAACTCGAAGAAACCATTATCTTCATTGTAAGAATAAGAAGCACCCAGTTTTTGAAATCCAATAATATGGGTATCCATTCTTCTTCTACCAATCTTATCGCCACCTGGTTTAGGTAAGAATGCTTTTTTAAATCGTGCAAGCAGTGGCCCCGTCATCATTACAGAACCTCTTAGTCGGCCACTTTTTTTCTTGTAGTCCTCGCTTTGTAGATAATCTACATTCACATCATCTGCTTGGAAGCTACAGGTATTTCTATCAATTCGATTTATTTTTACATTCATCTCGCCCAGCAACTCTATCAGTAGATTTACATCTACAATATCTGGGATGTTGTGAATGGTTACTAGCTCTTTAGTAAGTAGAACGGCGCTTAAAATTTGTAACGCTTCATTCTTTGCTCCTTGCGGCGTGATTGTTCCACTTAAAGTTACCCCACCTTTTACTTCAAAAATACTCATATATACGGTTGATAAATCTTTAGAATTAGATGACGAATATTAAAACCTCTTTTTAAAATTGCGGTTGTTGTTATTCCTATTTCCTCCGCTATTGCTATTACTATTACTATTATTATTATTGTTGTTGTTACTATTATTACTACCTGCATTATTATTGCCTCTATTTCTATTGCCGGTTTGGCTTTGCTGTCCCTGCTGACCTTGCTGTCGAGTATCCCTACTGCCATAATTTTTACGGTGCTGATTTCTTCCGTTAGTAGGATATTCTTCTGTACGAATATTGGCTACATGTTTTATAAATGGTTTGTTGTTAAATTCTAATTCGCCTTTTGTAATAGTGCTCAATTCATTTTGTATAGCATCATCGTGCATTAATTCCTTATGCCAAGTGCTATAGGTCAATTTCATATAGTAAGCAACCGCATTAGCAAACCCCTGTTTCTTTTCTGCATCTTCTTCCTTAAGTGCTTTGTGTATGACCACTTCAATATTTCTTCCAAGATGCTTGTACTTAGGATATTTCTTAGGGTAAGGAAGAGGATCTGGTTTTGCAAATAATTCCTCTCTTGTAGGAATAGGATAGGGGCTATCTACTTCAAGTTTAAAATCACTGATAAGAAATAAATGATCCCAAAGCTTATGTTTAAAGTCTTCTACATTTTTAAGATGCGGGTTCAAGATGCCCATTAGTTCTATAACTGCATTGGCGTTTTTTTGTCTTTTTTCTTTGTCCTCGATGGTAAGTACATAGTCCACCATCTTTTGTATGTGCCTGCCATACTCTTTGATGATCAGATGATTTCTAGTGGTGTTGTACTCCATATTAATGGTATCCTTCATAAAATAAATTATTATAAGAACGGTCGTAACCGAAATTTGTAAATTAAAAATGTTTGTAAGTCTGTATGTTTTGGTTGCAGATACATCTTTCTAGAGACACCTAGTAAAAATATTGCAATGCTGTTCTTGAAGTATCAATGTGGCATCTATTTGAAGTTTGATGCAGGCCATTAATTCCAGTGATTGTAAAGATAGTGGTTCGTTATTAAAATGGAGTTTAAATATTGAGGTTAAATATTGCTAGAATTCAATATTATAAAGTGGCTTGTTATCTTTTAAGAGAGATTCACCAACCTTTGTCAATTTCTGACCTTAAGGTTATGCTTTGCGAAGAACTTTGGCGAATCAAGACGGTTGTATTTTTTTTACCATAAGGTCGTCCGCCGCGGCGGACTTTATAAAAAACTATTATTTTTTTTACCATAAGGTCGCCACTCTGTGGCTTTCATTTGTAATATTGGTTTATACTCTTTTCTACCATAAGTCCGCCACGCTGTGGCTTTGGATAAGGAAGGTTTAAATACACTTCAATATTTCGGTTTATTTAAGAACTTAAACTTTCGACAACACAAATTTTTAGGCAAAAATCCCGGAGGGATGACCCTATGGTAGCAAAATAATATACGGATTTTTCCAAAATCCCGTAGGGATGACCTTATGGTAAATATTCTAACAAAGGATCTAGAAATTAATTTACTAAAGCGCTAACTTTAAATTTAAAATTATAAGGTAATGGCAAATACATACTCTCAAATAAATATCCATTGTGTATTTGCCGTGAAAGGAAGAGAAAATATAATTTCCGAATCTTTCAGAGATAATCTTCACAAATATATGTCTGGTATTTTGGCGAAGGACAATGCTTTCCCACTAGCAGTGAATGGATGGAAAGACCATATCCACGTATTCTTTGAATTAAATCCAAATTCAAGAATTTCAGATTTAATGAGAATGCTAAAGGCCAGCTCTTCAAAATGGATTAATGAAAATAAACTTGTTAGAGGCAAATTTCAATGGCAAGAAGGCTACGGTGCATTTTCATATTCTCGTTCTCAACGCAATGATGTCATTCAATATATTATCAATCAAGAAGACCATCATACTACAAAAACTTTTAAAGAAGAGTACCTAGAGATGCTCGCTAATTTTAAAGTCGAATATAAAGATGAATATGTTTTTGAATTCCATGATTAAATATTGAAAGCTTTTGTTATGAATATTTTTTTCTTGGGCTGATTATAATTGTGTCTTATAAGTCCGGCGCGGCGGACAACCTTTGAAAATCTTTTGTGCCAATCCTTTTCTCACTAGTAAAAAGGCCAAGAATACTCCAGCTGCATCTGCTAGTACATCCATCACACTACCAGTTCTGCCATCAATAAGATACAACTGTATTAGCTCAGTAGCAAAAGCCCACAATAAAAAAAGCAAGGCAATCACGCCTTGCTTTTTTTTAATATCTTCTCCGTCATTGTAAATGGTAACAATGGCTAAAAATAAAAAACACATCCCACAAAATAATGCTGTGTGTATCAATTTGTCAACGCTAAATTCTCCAAACCAATCACCGACTTTTGGCAGTTCTTTGCCTGGCGTGAAAAACAAACTATTACAAGCCACAAAGCTAATGATGGCCAAAGCTATCAACCATTTTTTTGAAATAGCGACGGGCATCGTGGTTAGTTTACTAGCTCGCTATAAGCAGCAGCTTTCATCAATGCTTCTACTGCTTCTGTAGACTCCACTTCCATTTTTACCATCCATCCTTCGCCGTAGGGGTCAGAATTTACTAGCTCTGGTGCTGCATCTAAAGCTGGGTTTATCTCTAGAACTTTACCTGCTACGGGCAAGAACAAATCACTTACAGTTTTTACAGCTTCTACTGTGCCAAAAACATCTTCTGCGCCTAGACTTTTGCCCACGCTATCAATATCCACATACACAATATCGCCTAGCTCGTGCTGAGCAAACTCGGTGATGCCAATGGTAGCTATATTTCCTTCTAGTCTAATCCATTCGTGGTCTTTAGTGTAAAATAATTCTTCGGGAAAATTCATAATAATATTTTTATGATGCTTATAATTAATGGCAAATTAAATGGTTTTAACTGGAATATCACAGTGGCCACTCAAATAATATTTATTTCAAGATTTCTATCTTCATTCTTATGTCAGTGTAAGGTCGATTATTGCCGTCTTTTGGCATTTCGGCAATCCTGCCTACTACGTCTTGTCCAGATATAGTTTCTCCAAAAACTGTGTAGTTTGTATCAAGCATAGGAGTGCCGCCAAGCGATTTATAAATAGCCCGCTGCTCCACTGTATACTTTTTCCCAGTTTGCATTTCAAGTCCGTTTAGCATTTCATCTGTGATAGGGGAACCATCTACAACATAGAATTGGCAGGCACTACTTGCTTTTTCTGGGTTACCATCTCTTGCAGCTGCCAATGCTCCTCTTTTATGAATGTAACTTCCTACAAACTCTGCAGGAATACGCTGCATTTCTCCTCCTCCCGCACCTAGCATTGTGCCAGCAGGTGCATCCTTACTGGTAGGATCGCCACCTTGCACCATAAATCCAGGTATTACTCTGTGAAACATCAATGAATCGAAGAATCCTTGCTTTACTAACTTTATGAAATTATCTCTGTGTAGTGGAGTGCTGTCATATAATTTTAAAACAATGTTTCCAAGATCAGTAGTAATTTTTATTCTAGTTTCCTTACTTGCTGTTGGCTTAGATGCTGCCTTAACCGTTGGTTTCACAGCCGGTTTAGCAACAGTTTTCGTAGTCGTCACAACTTTCTTAGAAGTGGTGGTTTTTTTAGCTACTTGTGCAAATCCAGTTAAGCTTATGGCAGCAAGTAAAAATAATAACGCAATTTTCTTCATTTTAATATTGATTTGTTTTATATAAATTCTTGTTGTTGGAAATACAGTAGAATATGGTCTTTTAGGTAATTTTCTTGTTCAAATAATTGGAAAGCTGGTAGTTCTTTTACTTGTGTAAAATGTGGCCAACCTTCCTCATCTAAGCCATCGAAAGTATAAAATCCTGCTGGCATTAGTATAGTACAAATAGCTATATGCATTAAATCCTGCTTCTGCTCTTTGGAAAATTCCTGTGGCCCTTGGCCCAGTTCCTGCACACCTATAAGTAGCAGAACGCCATTCATATCTGGTTTAATATTAAAAGCTTCTTTTAGTTTTATTCGAAGCTTAAGCCACCTCACTTGTAAATCTTCTTCCATCTCTAGCATAACCGCAAAACTAAGGTATTAGCTTATTCCAATTATATTTGCAGCTATTAAATGTTCATTAATATTTAGGTTAGCAAATTATGTTACAAATACAGGTTCTTAGGCAGCAAACGGCTTGGGTAAAAGAAAGATTGGCAGTAAAAAACTTTACTGACCTTGCGCTAGTAGATGAAATAGTGGAGATGGATGAAAAAATTCGTGCTCTGAAAATACAAACTGAGGGGTCGCAGGCTGCGCAAAATGCAGCTTCAAAAAAAATCGGCGCTCTTATGGCGAGCGGAGATAAGGATGCTGCTGAGCAAATAAAAAAGGAAGTAGCAGAGCTGAAAGAAGCAATTGCCTCTGAAAAGGAAAGCCTTTCTACATTAGAAAATGCTATTGATGCAAAACTTGTTTTGTTACCTAATCTTCCAAATGAAACCGTACCACGGGGAAAATCTGCAGAAGATAACGAGACCATAAGTACAGGCGGTATCATTCCCACACTATACGATGGTGCAAAGCCTCATTGGGATTTAATAAAAGAATATAATCTCATAGATTTTGAAACTGGTGCAACTATTACAGGTCGTGGCTTCCCGATATACACAGGAAAAGGTGCTAAATTACAAAGAGCGCTTATTCAATTCTTTTTAGATTATAATATTGAAGCTGGTTATACAGAATTTATGCCACCGCTTTTAGTAAATGAAGCAGCAGCTTATGGTACAGGTTCATTACCAGATAAGGAAGGTCAGATGTATCATATTACTGCCGATGATTTATATCTAATACCAACTGCTGAAGTTCCACTTACAAATATTTACGCTAATAAAATTATACCCGTCGCTGATTTGCCATTGCGTATGACTGGCTATACACCTTGCTTTAGGCGAGAGGCAGGTAGCTTTGGCGCAGATGTACGTGGGCTTAACAGACTGCACCAATTTGATAAAGTAGAGATCGTACAAATAGTGCCAGCAGAAGAAAGTTATGAAACGCTAGAGCAAATGGTCAACCACGTGGAAAGATTATTGCAGTTTCTTGAATTGCCGTATAGGATTTTAAAGTTATGTGGCGGCGATATGAGTTTTGGGTCTGCGCTTACTTATGACTTTGAAGTGTTTTCTGCAGCACAGCAAAAATGGTTAGAAGTAAGTAGCGTAAGTAATTTTGAGAATTTCCAGACGAATAGGATGAAGATTAGATATAAGAATGAAGAAGGTAAAACCACTTTATTACATTCTCTCAATGGATCTTCATTGGCATTACCCAGAATCGTAGCAGCGCTTTTAGAAAATCATCAGAAAGAAGATGGTATTTATATACCTAAGGCATTGCAAAATTATTTTGGTGCGGCGAGAATAGATGTTAGATAATAGAAGTTAGATATTAGATTTTTAAATATCAATTTTTGAATTACGAATTACGGGCAATGAATAAAAACGCTCGAATTACGGTTGGAGAATTGATAGTTAGAAATTGAAATTTAAAAATTGTGCTTGAAAAAAAGATTGATAATAACAGTCAAAGTGTACAACTAAACAATCTAAATTTTCTAAACCTTGAGCTCTCATAATATACGTTGACGCCAAGTTTGGTTGATAACTTTTTATAAATGGTAAATTTATGGAAATTAAGCTAAGACAAATGCGTCATTTTAGTACAGAATTTAAGAAGGAAAAAGTCCAGTTAATAGCAGAACG
>JBBRHK010000020.1:0-14900 GCA_038222815.1 Chitinophagales bacterium | reverse complement strand
ATTATTGAATACTTGCTTAAGAAAAAGGATTGTATTTGCGGAGATATTGTAAATGAATTGCCATTAGCTCAAGCTACGGTATCACAGCATTTAAAAGAATTGAAGAATGCGGGAATTATCAAAGGAAATATAGATGGCAATTCCATTTGCTACTGCATAGATGAGAGAAAGATTGATATACTGAACAGCTATTTTTCTAAAATGATACAAACTTTGGAAAAGGCAAAGTGCTGCTAGTTTTTTTTATTAGCAAACAATATTGCATTTAAACTAAAAATAATAGAAGATGAAATTATCTGAAGCAAAACAAATTTTGACAACTTTAGAAGCTGTTGATTTTAAATTAGAAAACGGGGCCGAAGTTCCAGAGCATTTTCACGTTACCGAGGTAGGAATGATTACTAAAAGTTTTATTGATTGTGGCGGTGTTATTAGAAACGAGAAAGTTGTCAACTTTCAACTGTGGAATGCGAATGATTTTGAACATAGATTGAAGCCGGGCAAACTACTTGGTATTATCAAACTTTCAGAAGAGAAATTAGGCATTGAAGATTTGGATATAGAAGTGGAGTATCAACTGGAAACGATTGGTAAATTTGACTTAGATTTTGATGGTCATAAATTTATTCTTAAAAATAAAACTACAGCTTGCTTAGCAGAAGACGCTTGTGGAATACCTACAGAGAAGCAGAAGATAAAAATGAGTGACTTACAAATTAGCAATGAAAGTAGCTGCACTCCAGGCGGTGGCTGTTGCTAAGTATTGATGGTTATTAAAATGATAGATGTCTTTCATTTATACAGACTAAAATAAGTAGAATCAAATATTAGTAATGAAAAAAGTATTGGTATTGTGCACGGGCAATAGCTGTAGAAGCCAAATTGCGGAAGCCTATCTCCGACTTTTCGCAGCTGGCAAGGCAGAGATTTATAGCGCTGGAATAGAAACCCACGGTGTAAATCCAAAAGCTATTGCTACGATGCAAGAAGACGGAATTGATATTTCAAACCATACTTCTAACAACATTAGTGAATACCAAAACATTGATTTTGATTTTGTCATTACCGTGTGCGATCACGCAAAAGAGCGTTGCCCATTTTTCCCAACGAAGGCAAAGAAGTTTCATTACAATTTTCCTGATCCTGCCAAGGCAACAGGAACGGAAGAGGAAATCGCCAATCAGTTTCGATTAGTGAGATTATTAATAAAAGGGTACTGCAAAACTTTTGCAGAAATTAATCTTCTTCGCTAATAATGAAACTCTGAAACAACTTTATCAAACGTCTAATAAGCTTCAGGGCAACTGTCTTTATCAAAATGATGAATTAGACAGTTGCCTTGAGCGATTTTTTAGGGTATTATATGAAGTTTTAAATAAGTAGTGACTTATTTCACCACTCCAAGCGCTTTCCCCACCTTGATAAATGCTGCAACTGCATCAGTAATATGCTTCTCCGTATGCGCCGCACTAAGTTGTACCCTAATCCTCGCCTGACCTTTAGCCACTACGGGGAAGAAGAATCCAATTACATAGATGCCTTCTTCTAAAAGTGCCGCAGCAAATTTTTGCGCTAGCTCTGCATCGTATAACATTATAGGAACGATAGGGTGGTCGCCAGGTTTTATATCAAAACCAGCCTCCGTCATTTGTTTGCGGAATGATTCTGTATTCTTGGCAAGTGTATCTCTAAGCTCCGTGCTTTCTGTAATCATATCTAGCACCGCAATACTTGCGCCTACTATGCTTGGTGCCAGAGTATTAGAAAATAAATATGGACGGCTACGCTGCCTAAGCATTTCTATAATTTCTTTTTTACCACTGGTAAATCCGCCACTTGCACCACCGAGTGCTTTACCTAAAGTGCCAGTAATAATATCTATTTTTCCTAGCACACCGCGGTACTCGTGTGTTCCTTTACCTGTAGCACCTAGGAAGCCACTACTATGACATTCGTCTATCATAATAATCGCATCATATTTTTCGGCGAGTTCTACAATTTTATCTAATTGCGCAATCGTACCATCCATACTAAACGAACCATCGGTTACAATAATTCTACTTCTGAGTGCTGCCGTTTCTTTCAGCTTTTCTTCAAGGTCAGCCATATCGTTGTGTAAGTAACGAAAGCGTTGCGCCTTGCAAAGCCTCACACCATCAATGATAGAAGCGTGGTTGAGTGCATCACTAATGATCGCATCTTCTTCGTTGAATAATGGCTCAAACAATCCTCCATTAGCATCAAAAGCTGCTGCATAAAGAATGGTATCTTCTGTACCTAAAAAAGTAGATAGTTTTTGCTCAAGCTCTTTATGTATATCCTGCGTACCGCAAATGAAGCGTACACTGCTCATTCCGAAACCTCTATTTTTTAATGCCGCACTTGCAGCTTCCATCACTTTAGGATGGCTACTAAGTCCAAGATAATTATTAGCACAAAAATTTAAAACTTGTTTTCCGTTTACGGTTATCTCTGCGCCTTGCTCACTAGTAATGATTCTTTCTTTTTTATAAAGTCCTGCGGCATCTATTTCTTGTAACTCTGTACCTATCCTTTGACTAAATGAATTATTCATAATTTAAAAATATTTGCTGCAAAATTAAATGATTTATGTCAGAGGAAATTTTTGTGAGAGAATAAGCTGATATTAATAATAGAAAAAGCCCAGTCACTTGCTGTAACTAGGCTTTATGAATACCAGATTCTCAACTGCTGTATTACCCCTAAAACAGCAACGGCCAATTGGTAAGAATTCAAAAGTAGCAGTTATAGAATTGTGTTATATCCGTACTGGTGGGTATTTTTGCGGTTGTCGTTTTCCTAGTTTGAGCTGATTAGCGAGGATTTGCCAATATCTTTACACGATGGTAATAGCAGTTATTTTGCCCGAGGAAAGGGTATTAGGTCTAAACCCAATAGAAGAATCTATACGGTACTTGGGCGCAAGGTTACCAGAAGTAAAATTCATTGTGTACACGACGGAAGTAAGTTTAGACAAGGAAGCAGACGGAGAAAATATTATCAGGGAGTTGTTGCCTAAAGCATTTAAAAATCCTATTTCGAGGGTAATCTGGTGGAATGCGGGATTTAAAAACCAGATAAAGAAATACAGAATTACACAACTTTGGTCAGCAAAAAGTTATGCGGGGAGCAATAAGTCATTACAATCCTTTGTTTTTGCAGATGAGCCTTTGCTGGCAGGAAAGCTTTTGTCTTTACGTCAAAAATTAAAAGATAATCGAGTAGGGAAAATCTACTCAGAAGAGAAATTTGCAGCAGCCGAGCTGCACGATTTTAAAAGCCAATCGGCCTATATTGTTTTACCTACTATAATTCCTAAGGCTCCAATAAGCCAGACGGAAGCTGTTATTTCAGAGCCCTATTTTGTGTGTTATGCTGCTAATGCAACTGCTGAGGAATTGATGCAATTACTGAAAGCGTTTTCATTTTTTAAAAAGAGAATGAGTAGTACGACTAAGCTGGTAATTATTACAGAAAACGAAGGAGGGGCAAAGAAGATAGAAAATTTTGAAAACTATAAACATAAAGCGGATATCCAATTTATTTCTACTTACACGCAGGCGGAAATGAATTCCTTAATTGTTGCAAGTATTGGGTTCATCAATTTCTCCCAACAGATTCTTAGTTTTTTCTCTATTTACTACGCAAGTAACGTAGGCGTAGCCATAATAGCCAAGGAAAACGATCATTTAAAGGCGGTATTTGCAGATAGTTTAGCTTACTACAGCAGCCAAGAAACGCTTGCTGCCCAAATGATAAATCTTTATAAAGATGAAAACTTGCGACTGTATTACAAAGAACTACTTACCAGCTTTTACCAGCAGAGAAATATTGATATGAACTTAATGGGTGATGAAGCATTACTAAAAATTCATTAGTCAGTCCTTACATAACACTAACAAGAAATGAAGCGCCTTATTAGTAGTTATTTTGATTAAATTTGCATCCAAATAAATAAAGAAAATAAATCTCGGCTATGCAAAAATCCTCTGTAAATATTGATATTCTTTTAGATAATAATAAAGTGCCAGAGCAAATAAACTGGAGCGCTACAGATAGTAGTGCAGATATGAAACAGAAGGCAAAGGCAATGTGCTTATCGTTCTGGGATTCTGCAGATAAGGCTGCGCTCCGTATCGATTTATGGAGTAAGGATATGATGATAGATGAGATGGGCGATTTCTATTACCAAATGCTTATGGGAATGTCTGATAGTTTCTTAAGGGCTACGAAGCAGCAAGAAATAAGTGATGATATGAAACGCTTTGCAAAGGTTTTTTTCCAAAAATTTAATGCTGCAATGGAGAAGGAGCAGGCTAAATAGTTATTCATTCAAAGAAATTAAAATAAAAATTATGAGTTTAGAAACACAGATAATGGGCGAAATGAAAACCGCCATGAAGGAAAAAAACGAAGCGGTATTAAGAGCACTCAGAGCTATCAAGGCAGAGATAATAAAAGCCAAAACAGAACCTGGAGCTGCTGGTGAAATAGATGAAGCTACTGAGCAGAAGTTTCTCCAAAAGATGATGAAGCAAAGAAAAGATTCGTTGGAAATATTTACACAACAGGGCCGAGAAGATCTTGCAGAAAAGGAAAGAGAGGAGATAGCTGTAATAGAAAAATTTATGCCCGAGCAAATGAGTGAGGCCGATCTAAAAGCTGCTGTGGCTGCAATTATTGCAGAGACTGGCGCCTCTAGTCCGGCAGATATGGGTAAGGTTATGGGTGTGGCTAGCAAGCAACTTGCAGGAAAAACGGATGGTAAGGCTATTAGTAGTATGGTAAAAGAATTGCTAAGCCAATAGACTTATGATTATAGACATCATCTTCGTCGTTTTACTCGGTCTTGCATTTTTCAAAGGAGGAAGCAAGGGGCTGATTGTGGCTGTATTTTCACTTTTAGGATTTATAATAGGAATGGCAGCGGCTATGAAACTATCATCCGTAGTTGCTAGCCGCATTGAAACGGCCACAGGAACTACTGGACCTTGGATGCCTTTTTTGAGCTTTCTTATTGTATTTGTTGGCACTATGTTTTTAGTGAGACTTGGTGCAAAGTTGATACAGAAATCTGTAGAGTTTGCTATGCTGGGCTGGGTGAATAAGATAGGAGGCATTGTGTTCTATGCCTTGTTGTATGCTATGATAATGTCTGTACTGTTATTTTACCTAGAACAGATGAAGATTATAAGTGCAGCTATTATAAATTCTTCCTATTTCTATCCGTATTTAAAGCCATTAGCGCCTTTTGTCATAGAGTCTATTGGTAAAGTAATTCCAGTCTTTAAAAATTTGTTTGCTGAGTTGCAGTCATTTTTTAGTTCTTTAGCGGCGCAGCCTGCAAATAATCCTTAGCCTAAGCTGAATTTTTAATAGAAAATAGCGTCGTTTTTGAATAAAAACCTAATTTAAAATTTTAAATTAAAAAAGCTATTTTAGCGTTTTACAATATATAACAGGACTTCAATACATCATCAAAAAAATTGTTTCTTTTGGTTATTGATTTTTATAAATAAGAGCAATGGATTATCAGATAAGAGAAGACGGCAAATTCAAATTTATTGAAGAAGGAGAAGGGGAACCCATTATGTTTCTTCACGGCCTATTTGGCGGCTTGAGTAATTTTGCTGCTTTGGTAGAGCATTTTAGGCATACGCATAAAGTGGTAGTGCCGATGTTGCCTTTACTAGAGATGGATTTACTAAGTACCACCGTGGGCGGTCTTCAAAAATTTGTAAATAGATTTATAGAGCAAAGAGGGTACACAGGTATTCATCTAATGGGTAACTCTCTTGGCGGGCACGTTGCACTGGTGCACACGCTAAAGAATCCTGAGAAAATAAAATCTTTAATTCTTACGGGAAGTTCTGGTCTTTTTGAAAACGGTATGGGTGATACTTATCCTAAGCGGGGCGATAAAGAATACATTCGTAACAAGACAGCATATACCTTTTATGACCCAGCAATGGCTACAGATGCATTAGTAGATGAGGTTTTTGAAATAACCAATAATCGACTAAAAGTTATCAAAATAATTTCTCTAGCCAAGAGTGCTATAAGAAATAACTTGAATGAAGAGCTAAATCAAATTAAGCAACCTACTTGCCTTATTTGGGGCAATAATGATAATGTAACACCTCCGTTTGTAGGAGAAGAATTTCATAGACTTATTCCACACAGCGAATTACATTTTATAGACAAGTGTGGTCATGCACCTATGATGGAAGTGCCAGAGGAATTTAATACAATCCTTACTGGTTTTTTGAATCGCATCAGTGAAGGGGCTGAAAAAGTATAACATAAGCAAAGGCAGCATTTGCAGCATTTTTGTCGTCTATTAATAAATTATAACTATTTTAGTACGATAAAGATCTCCCTATGTTTACCGCTTCCCTTATCAATCATTCTATTCCAAGGCTACAACTACAAGATAGTGTAGGCAAGGCTTTACAACTTATTAATGACTATAGAGTTACACATCTTGCAGTAATTGCAGATGAAAAGTATCTTGGTCTTATTAGCGAAGAAGATTTGCTAGATGCCGGCGATGAAAAATATAACATCGAAGTTTTAGAGAAATATTTTATTAAGGCTGCCGTGTTAGATACCGTGCATTTTCTGCAGGCAGTAAACAATAGCATTCAGCACGATACCAATGTAGTGCCTGTAGTAAATGCTAGTAATGATTTTATGGGTGTAATTCCTACTAGAGAATTATTAAAATCTCTGGCCAATTATTCTGGTGCAGATGAAATAGGCGGTTTAATAATTTTAGAAATGGAGCGATCTCAATTTGCTATTTCTGAGATAAGCCGAATTGTGGAAAGTAATGATTGTCATATCATGCATATGAATACTACAGTAGATGCTATTACCGGAATGTTTCAAGTTACACTTCATCTTAGTAAGAGAGAGGTAGCCGCTGTGGTAGCCACTTTTGAGCGGTACGATTATGATGTAGTGCATTTCTTTGGCGAAGAAAGATTTGAAAATGAGATTAATAAAAATTATGATAACCTAATGCGCTACTTAAATCAATAGATAATGGTTCAAGGCAGGCGCAAGATATTTGTGGTAAAAATTGTATCGTTAATTCTGATGATTTTCGTCCATTCAGGTTTGCTTGCTCAGTTAAAAGTTATCGTAGCAGTAAATGAAGAAAATTTGCTGGCAGCACCGGATAGTGCAATCGGGCAGTCATTTTTAAAAGAGATAACTGTAGTGGGCAATCGAAAAACTAAGGATTATATTATACTTCGAGAAATTCAAATGAAACAGGGTGATTCAGTTCGAAATCAAAATTTTGAAGCGCAATTGATACAAGCTCGTAGCCAAGTTTATAATACCAATTTATTTGATGAAGTGATTTTTATTGCTCTCAAATTGGATAGTTTTAATTTTAGGCTACACGTACAAGTAAAGGAGCGCTGGTATATTTATCCTTCGCCGCAATTCAAATTGATAGATAGAAGTTTTAGTGAGTGGATAAAGGTGTACAATGCAGACCTAGAACGGGTAACCTATGGAGGAAAATATACTCAATACAATGTAACTGGTAGGAGAGATGTGATAAGAATGAGTGTTCTTACAGGTTATGCAAGGGACATACAATTAGAATACAGCAACCCTTACAGTAACAAAAAACTAACTGAGGGCTTTGGTTTGGGTGTGTCATTTACACAGAATAGAGAATTTCCTTTTAGAACTAAAACTGATAATCAATTTACTAACTTTAAGACCACAGGTTTTGTGCGTACTTCTTATGGTGTGGGGGCTTCTTATTTTTCTAGAAAAGGTTATTTTAGCAGTTTCACTTATGGTGTTGGCGTATCCCATATAAAGCTCACTGATACATCCTTCTCCAATAATTTTAGCCAAGATTATTATGGTGCAAGTCAGGCATCTATTACCTATCCTGATTTTAATTTTACATATCGCTACTCTAAATTAAATAACAATAATTACCCGCTTACTGGTAGGTATTTAATGTACGGTGTTACTAAGCGAGGTTTAGGGGTAAACGCTACTAGATTAAATATGCTGCGTACTTTTGCTTCTTACAATCGATATAGAACCTATGGTAGAGAATGGTATGGCACTTACACAGCATCTGCACTATTAAAACTTCCCTTTAAGCAGTCATTCTTTAACAGGCGTGCACTTGGTTTTGGGAGTTTAGACCTTCGAGGTTTAGACGCATTTGTTGTAGATGGTGTGGCCGCTGCAGTAGCTACTTACACGCTCCGAAAAAAATTAACAAGTTTTAATATTAAGTTCCCAATAAAGAATAGGTTTATAAACAAAGTGCCCTTTACCTTTTATGGTAAAACTTATCTAGATGCCGGTTATGCCTACGCCGAGGAAAATGCAAGGGCTTCTCTAAACAATAAATTTTTATACACTACAGGGATAGGTATAGATGTCGTAACCTTCTACGATGTGGTTCTCAGCTTTGATTATAGCAAAAATCAAATTCAAAAACCTGGTTTCTTCTTCCGAGTCTTAGGACAGTTATAATCATGGATTTTCTAGGGTTATGTTGTATTTTTACACAGTTGGCAGTTTTTTTAGAACAATGATAAAGTTCTAATTGTTTCTTTGTTATGTAGAGACCAGCCTGTCTATTATATTCAAATAATTGTTAATGAAAATAGCCATTTACAGCAGAGGATTGGAGCAAGAACATATTCAAGATTTAGAATTGCTGCTTTCAGAATTAAAAAGGCATAATATAGAGGCCGTTTTTTTTCAAGATTTTTTTAATCAGTTTTATTCTGCGATAGATATTACTTGTAGCTATTCCACATTTAGTAGTAGCGAAGACTTAGATAGCGATATAGATGCACTTATAAGTATGGGAGGCGATGGTACTTTGCTAGATACCGTTACGCTTGTAAAGGAAAGTGGAATTCCTGTATTAGGTATAAACTATGGTCGATTGGGTTTTTTGGCCAATCTTGGTAAGGAAGATCTAAACACCGTTTTTGATGCATTGGTGGAACGGAAATATGTTTTAGACAAACGCTCTTTGCTCCATTTAGATTCTAATCTTTCTTTATTTGCAGATGCGCCTTATGCACTTAATGAGTTTTCATTGCACAAGAAAGATACTTCCCCAATGATAAAAATACACACCTATCTCAATGGGGAGTTTTTGAATACGTACTGGGCAGATGGATTGATTGTGGCCACCCCTACAGGAAGTACCGGGTACTCGTTAAGTTGTAATGGGCCTGTGGTTTTCCCAGATAGCGCAAGCTTTGTTATTACGCCTGTTTCTCCTCATAATCTTAATATCAGACCGATTATCGTACCAGACAATACGATTGTTTCTTTTGAAGTAGATGGCCGTACAGATGGCTTTCTTTGCACGTTAGATAGTAGGAGAGAAATCGTACCAAAAGAAATACAGCTGGCGGTACGTAAAGAAACCTTTGGAATAAATTTGATAAGACTTAACGAAAATAATTTCTTACAGACCTTGAGAAATAAGTTAAGCTGGGGATTAGATAAAAGAAATTAGACAATGCCATTTCAGAAAAAAAAGATACAATTTGTTTTCATCATTTACTGGGTACTGCTTGCATATATCATAGCAGCGTTAGTATTTTGGTTTACGGCGCTCAATAAGCAGAATGTACAAATGGCCAGTTATAAAATAGAAAGACTCAATATTAACGCTATAAGTTATAGTGCTGACATTATTCAAATAGAAGCGGAGAAGAAGAGGAAATTGGCGCAGTACATAGGAGAAGGCGCTACATTTTTAGGTCTAATATTAGCAGGGGCCATTTTTATTTTTAGAGCAGTAAGACGACAGCTCAGAGAAACTAAAGAGCAACAAAATTTTATGATGGCGATTACCCACGAGCTTAAGACACCTATCGCCGTTACCAAGTTAAACTTGGAGACTTTGCAAAAGAGAGCTTTAACTGAACAGCAGCAACAGCGACTTATACATACAAGTTTAATAGAAGCTAATAGACTAGATAATCTTTGTAATAATTTATTGCTTTCATCTCAGCTGGAGTCAAAGGCTTATCGGATGATACAAGAACGATTAAACTACAGCGCACTGGTAGAAGAAGTATTATTAGAATTTAAACAGCGATATCCTAATGTGCCCATAACGGAAAGTTTAGAAAAGGATTATATCGTTTTTGCTGATGATTTTCTATTAAGGATGGTAATTCATAACCTACTAGACAATGCTGTGAAATACGGTGACAAGCAGCCAATTGAACTACGACTAAGTGACGATGGTAAGAACTGCCTGCTGAGTGTGATAGATGCTGGTGCTGGCATAGCAAATGAAGAAAAGGATAAGATATTTCAAAAATTTTATAGAGTAGGAAATGATGCTACCAGAGCGGCAAAGGGTACTGGCCTTGGCTTATATTTATGCAGGCGAATTATAGAAACCCATAGCGGTAAAGTGCATTTAACTGATGGAGAGCAAACTGGAAGTATATTTACGATAAGCCTTCCCCTCACAAGAAATAGCTGATAAATAAATGACAAGAAAATATTCCATATTACTAGTCGAAGATGAAGAGCACCTTCAAGAAACTTTAAAATTAAATTTAGAGTTAGAAGGATATGAAGTGACTGTAGCATCTGATGGGGTTACCGCATTGCGAACCATTCAACAAGAACATTTTGAGCTGTTGATCTTAGATGTTATGATACCAGAACTAGATGGTATAGCAGTTTGCGAAACAATAAGACTTAATAATAATGAATTGCCGATACTTATTTTAAGTGCTAAGAACAGCAGTGAAGACCGAGTTTTAGGACTTAGAAAAGGTGCAGATGACTATCTTACTAAACCATTTAACCTAGAGGAGCTATTATTAAGAGTAGACAAGCTTCTAAAGAAAAGTGAACAGCTTTCTGGGAAGCAAGCTGCAATAGATGTATATAGCTTTGGTAAAAATAAAATTGATTTTGCAGCGCAAGAGGTTACCCTAAAAAGTGGTGCTAAGGTTACCCTTACTAAAAAGGAAGCTATGCTCCTAAAATTATTGATAGAAAATAAAAACACTGCAGTAACTAGAGAAAAAATCTTACAATCTGTATGGGGGTATCAAGTATATCCTACCACCAGAACTATTGACAATTTCATTTTAAGTTTTAGAAAGTATTTTGAGCCAGATAGCCGCAACCCTCGCTATTTCCACTCTGTACGAGGCGTGGGCTACAAGTTTACGGATTAGAGTATGTATTGTCTAAAATATATTACTTGTCGCAAAAATTGAAGAGTTGTCTAATTTTAAAAACTTACAACTCACCATTCACCACTCACCACTACTTACACTTATACTTGATCTCCTCTATAATCTGTGCAGCTTCATTATAAGTTTCTTGCATAGCCTCTTCGGTGTGCATTGGAGAATATACATTAATCGCTATTTTTTCTAGTAGAGCTTGTAGAGCAAGAAATAGATTATTATTTATCTCGGAGCTATCACAGCGTTGTTGTAAGTTGCCTAGTTGCAAATCATTGATTGGTAATTTGAATTGTTGAGATAAGAATAATCGCAATTCACTATTGATACTACTGTAAAATTTATCTTGTTGATTTCTTGCCAAATAAATTTGACTTTGCTCTAATGGATTGATGTTTACTGGAATGAAATTATCAATCTCAGGGAGTTCTATTTTCTCTTCTTCTATAATCTCGTCTACAATCTTTTTTTCGTGTTGAACTTTTCTTTTTTTCAAGTTGAATAAGGCTAATAGAGCCACAAGCGCAAGTAATCCTGCTGCTACAATGATGATCCATAAAGATGAATTACTTTCTTCTGAGGTTTTTTTTGTAGAGTTTATAGGCTTAGTTCCTTTAGTTACTTTGAATGAAATTGAGGGGCTCTTATCCGTCTTGTAGGTCGCCGTTTGAGGATCAAAATATGCAAATGCTATTTCAGGAATGGTAAACTTCCCATCCCTAGTTACATTAAAATTATAAGTGAATGTTTTAATACCATTGATTGGAATGACTTCATTATTAATCTGCTCAGATAGAGTAGGGTCGAAGGCATCAATACCATCAGGCCAATTTATTTCTGGTGCTGTAATAAATTGTAAGTTACCAGCACCAAGGATGCTTACTTTGAGCACACCTGCTTCGTCTGTACTAAAATTTTCTTTATCGAGGCTAGCCGTTATTTGAAAACGACCCACAGCTCCGTGAAAAGATGATGGCTTCCCAGCCTTTGGGAACGGCTTTACAATAATTGTTTTTGGCTTACTACTCAGAAGGACATGCTCGGTTACAATGGCGCTAGGGTCAACTCCAAATCCACTATTCAAATCTTGTACACTATATTTATTAGCAGCTTCTTCAGTAAAAAAAATAATGTCATTGTCAATGCTGACTGTTTCTAGCGGAAAAGACCCTGGCAGTTGTGGGTACAGCTGTACCTTTCGTAATACATGCTTTGTATATTCTTTCCCATTTAGAAATACATCAGTGGTGTTTTGATCAATCTGCATATCTACTACAGAAAAATTATTGAACGAAGGGTTCTTTGTAATTTTACTATCGCTCTTTAGTCTGCTGTAAAACTCATAACTAGCAAGGATAGGTTCGCCTACATACACCTCATCTCTCGATGTGTTTACTTTTAATATTAAATTATTTTCTACTTTCTTCGCTACATTCTCTCCTTTCTTTAGTACAAAATCGCTAATGTCTACTCGTCTTTGTTGAGGCCTTACTTCATCAAAAAAACTTAACGGGTTTGGAGGGTAATTGGGTGGAGGAACATTAGAAGCACCAGTTCCTTTTTGACTCACTTTGACGGTGACGCTATTGCTACTCATCGTTTTTCCATTGACCACAATACTCGCTGGAGAAATAGTAAAACTGCCAGTCTTCTTAGGGCGCAATACAAAACTTAATGCAATAAACCGTGTAACAGCGCCATTTACAGAAGTCATTCCACTTTCTTGGTTTGGGCCGCTTACCACATCAAAATCTGTAAAAACAGGTGGCTGAAAGGAAGATGCGTTCAAATCCTTTAACTCATACCTAAGTGTAATGTATCCATCCTTACCTACCAAGCTTGCACTAGATGTCGCTGTAAACGACTGCGCATCTGCAGTGTAGCATAGGATTGTAAATAGAAAAAGCGTGTAGAGTTTTAATATATGCGACAACATAATTTGTTATAAGAAAAATTCAATTCAAAATTATGGCATCTCTATGCAGCTAGCAAGTTTAGCAGACTAAAAGCCTAATAAGGAACTGTTAATAAAACAAGATTATGGTAAATCACCTAGTTGTGGTCTAATGACTATTTCTTCTACACAAGTCTGCACACTGAGTAGGGTAGCGGCTTTAACCATTATAGCTATATCTTCTGGCTCCATAATACGACCATTACTATTATCAAAATCTTTCCAAGAGCTTGTCATCACAGGACCTGGAAATACAGTAGTTACTTTGATATTTTTACCCATTAGTTCTTGACGGAGGTTTTGAGAAAAGCCATCCATCGCAAATTTGCTAATGCTGTAACTACCACCTCCATTATAAGCCTTTAGCCCCGCAACACTGCATATATTGAACAAGTGTCCACTATTAGCAGCTATCATAGCAGGCAAAACCGCTCTAGTAAGGTGGTAAGCACTGTAGAAGTTAGTGTCCATTATTTTTTCCATCACGCCATCAGCTTCAGTAGTTACGTCGCCAGGAATATAACTGCCCACATTATTAATTAAAATATCTACAGCACCAAAGCTATTACAGAAGCTGGCGAATTCACTGGCTGTATTTTTATCGCTAAGGTCTCCACAAAAAGTATGTACTTCTACATCCTGCTCTGCATTAGTGAGGGCGGTCTTTGCTAGTCCAAGCTCATCATTGTTCCTAGCACAAAGTAGTAGCCTGGTATTAGGTTCTGAGAAAATTACTGCTAGGCTAAAGCCAATTCCTTTTGTTGCTCCTGTTATTACGATGTTATTTCTTTTTTGCATTGGGTAAATGTAGGGTAAAAAATTATTTAGTTATTTAGTCTGTTGCTTAATAAGAACAAAAATTATGCAATTGGGTTGTATAGGTAGGGTGGTCTTAGAATAATAAAGCACTAAATTCGCCAATATGTCAATACCTATCAAAAAGCAATACAAAGATATTTTCTTCGATCTTGATCATACCATCTGGGATTTTGATACCAATGCTAAGCTATCTGTTTTTGAAATGTTTGATGAGCTTAGTTTAGAAAAAATAGTAGAGGTAGATGCGGAGACCTTTTATCCCGTCTATCTAGAAAATAATCATCTACTATGGGCGAGGTATGAGCAAGGATTCATTAGCTCTTCCGATTTAAAATGGAAGCGTATGTGGCGTACTCTGTTGCATTTCAAAAAACCAGACGAAGTACTTTCTAAGACGATGAGTGAAAAGTTTTTAGAAATCTTACCTATTCAAAAAACCTTGTTTCCTCATACTATTGAAATCTTAGATTACCTCAAAGCAAAAGAGTATAAACTTCATTTAATCACTAACGGCTTTGAAGTAACGCAGAAATTAAAGCTACAGCATAGCGGCCTAGCTCCTTATTTTATAGAAATGATTACTAGTGAGCGCAGTCAGAGTATGAAGCCTAAGAAAGAAATTTTTGAGTTTGCACTCAATGCAACTGAAGCAAAGCTAGAAACTAGTATTATGATAGGTGATAATCTGAAAGCGGATATTCAAGGTGCCATTAATGCAGGTATGGACAATGTATTTATGAATCATATCAATGAAACCGTAAAAGATATTTTACCAATGCACACGATAACACACCTTAAAGAATTGGAAACGATTCTCTAGTTTTTGAGTAGGGCAATGACGTCTACACCGCCTTTGACTGCTTGATTAAGTTTTA
>JBBRHK010000019.1:0-14904 GCA_038222815.1 Chitinophagales bacterium | reverse complement strand
CAGTCCAGGTTGCATAGGCACTCCAACTTGCTTCATAAATAATACGGTGTATGGCAGTACAGGTGCTTCTTGTTCTAACTCAACTGTTTTTTCTTGGAATTTTGGAGATCCTAGTAGTGGTGTGAATAATACCTCATCTCTAGTAACACCTTGCCATATCTACAGCACAGCAGGGACCTACATAGTAACCTTAATAGCAACTAATCCCTGTGGCTCAGATACGTTTGTAAAACCCATCTGTATTAATGCGCCGCCTACTCCTGGGTTTACTTTGAGTGGTATAGAAGGTTGCGCTCCTTTTTCAGTAGCAGCTACAAATACTACAATTACTCCTGCGGCAAATTGTCCTCCGCTTACTTACCTATGGAGTGTTACCTATAGTGCAACAAATTGTGGTACTGGTCCTAATTTTCAATTTACAAATGGGACATCTGCTACAAGCGAAAATCCGCAGTTTGTCTTCAATACCGCAGGCACTTATACAATTAATTTAGCCGTCACCAATTCCTGTGGAACATTTATGCTCACTCGTACTGTAGTGGTAAAACGTCCTCCCATTGTTAATTTAGCAGCTATTCCAAATTTTTGTGGCAACGCTATATTAAATCCTTCGGCAACCATATCTGGCTGTGGCTCTATCGCACCTACCTACGCTTGGTCATTTCCTGGAGGAAGCCCAGCATCATCAAACTTACCAAACCCAGGTAGTGTAAGTTATGCTATGCCAGGAACCTATACTGTCACTTTAGATGTAACAAATGAATGTGGCCCTACTACTGCAACTAGGACATTTACTATCGCCCCTTCGCCCGATTTAGTTATACCTGGTAATAGTATTTATTGCGCAGGAGGAACGGTGCCTACTCAACTATTTAGCAGTGCTACAGCACCTAGTATTACTTGGACTAATAGTAATACTGCCATTGGAATTGGTGCAAGTGGTACGGGGAGTATTCCTAGTTTTACTGCTACAAATGCTACAGCTGTAACGATTACAGGGATAATTACTGTGACAGCTAGCTTAGGTACTTGTACCAATATACAATCTTATACTATTACTGTGGATCCGAGGCCTGTACTACCTTTAGTTACCACGCCGGTAAATTATTGTCAAAATGCATCGGCTACTCCATTAATAGCTACCGCTAGTGCTGGTAATAGTTTATTGTGGTACACCACTGCGATTGGTGGAACTGGTTCCCTAACTCCTATCACGCCTTCTACAGCAAGTATAGGTAGTATTACTTATTATGTATCTCAAGTAAATACTTTGACTGGCTGCGAAAGTTTTAGAGCATCAATAGTAGTAACTGTAAGTGCAGTGCCAGTAATTACTGGTTTTTCAAGCACCAACCCTACTGCTTGTGCTACAGCTACAGGAAGCATTACGCTTACGGGACTCGTAGCTAATACTTCCTACTTGGTAAATTATCTTCAAAATGGTAATCCGGTTTCTCTTACGCTTAGCAGCAATGCTGCGGGAAATATTGTTATTACAAATTTGCTAGCTGGCATTTATACAAATATTACAGTTACGAATGCTGGTTGTGTATCTAACGAAGTGGGGCCTGTAACCCTAGTGGATCCTTCTGCTCCTGCAACACCAACTTTAACCAGCAATGGTCCTATTTGTAGTGGAAGTACACTTACTCTCACCGCAAATAGCACTACTCCCGGAGTTAGCTATTCTTGGACGGGACCTAATGGTTTTACGAGTAATATTGCTAACCCAACTATAGTAAATGCAACGGTCGGAGCTTCAGGAAATTATTTTGTAACGGCCACTTTAAATGCTTGTGTTTCGCAGCCCGGAACAATAGCTGTAGCGGTGAATCAAACCCCCGTTCTTCCTACAGCTAGTAATAACAGTCCCTTGTGTGAAGGAGGTAATTTACAATTGAACGCTTCTACTACTACAAGTGGCATAATTGATTATAGTTGGACTGGTCCAAATGCCTTTACTAGTGTTTTACAAAATCCAACCATTACATCTGTAACCCTTGCAAATGCTGGCTTGTACAGTGTTACTGCAAGTCTTACTACTGCTGGTCAAACTTGTACAAGTGCATCTACTACTACAATTGTAATTGTTCGTCCTGTTCCACAACTTGGCGCATTTATTTTTACTAGTCCTACTTCTTGTGGTACTAGTACGGGGAGTATTACACTAAATGGATTGACACCGGGAGCTACTTATACTGTGCAATACCTGTATAATGCCTCTCCAGTATCTATTAATCTTAGTGCAAATGCTATTGGCGATATTGTAATTACAGGATTAGCTCAAGGCACTTATTCCAATATTTTTGTGACGTTGAATAGTTGCACTTCAAATAGTATTGGACCAATTGTGTTGACAGATCCTAATCCTCCTGCTACACCTACGGCAAGCTCTAACGCACCAATTTGTGAAGGCAATACTTTAAATCTTTTTGCAACCAGTGCTGTGCCTGGTGCAATTAGTTTCTTATGGTTAGGGCCAAATGGCTTTACAAGCAATTTGCAAAATCCTAGTATTGGGGCCGTAACTGCCATAAACGCTGGAAAGTATTACGTTTCTATCACACTAAATTCTTGTACTTCTCTTCAAGATTCTGTGCTGGTGGTGGTAAATCCTTTACCTACAAAACCTACAGTAACAACACCTGTTGTTTATTGCATTGGCAACGTTGCTTCACCTTTATCTGCAACAGCGAGTATAGGTAATACGCTTAATTGGTACACCGTGCCAACCGGTGGAACTTCTTCTGGAACAGCACCGACACCAAGTACAGCAGTTGCAGGAACAATATTATATTATGTGAGTCAAACTACTGCTGCAAATTGTGAAGGACCAAGAGACACAATTAGCGTTACCATAAATCCGGATGCTAGGGCTTTATTTATACCAACAGACACAATTGGTTGTCCAGCATTCGCGATAACTCCGGCCATTGTAAATCTTCAAACCTTTGCTGCAAATAATGCAACTTACTCTTGGTATGCAAATAATGTTTTGATAGGGAATGGCACTATATTTCCTGGCTACACGATTACAAATGCGAATGACTCTGTAACTATCAAGTTAGTAGTTACATCCTTGTTTGGTTGCCGGGTAGATAGTATCTCACGTAAATTTTATACATATAAAATTGCTGCGCCATCCTTTACCCAATCGGCTACAATAGGCTGTGGCCCTCTTTCTGTAGTGTTTACTAATACAACTCCAGACCTTAATTCGTTTACCTATCTCTGGGACTTTGATAACGGACAAACATCTACATTGGCGCAGCCCGGCACTATAATTTTTAATAGTAGTACATCTGGAAATGATACAATCTATTCTGTAAAGCTTTTAGTAGCTACACCTTGCGATACGGTTGTTTTTATGAGAACGGTAACGGTAAAATCTAAACCTATTGCTTTATTTACACCAGATAAAACCAATGGTTGTTCGCCGCTAAGAGTTACTTTTTCTAATAACAGTCTTGGAAATAATGATACCTATTATTGGGACCTAGGAGATGGTACTACATTCATAAGAAATGTAAGAGATACATTTATGCATACTTACAATAGTGGCATTGTAGATACATTTACCGTAAGACTTATTGCAGAAAATAGTTGTGGTAGAGATACGATTATGTACGATATTATTATTGCGCCAAATAATATTCGATTGTCCTATACCGTGTCTGGTACTGATTTATTTGGCTGTGCACCACACGTTGTTACTTTTAATAACAATTCAAGCGGGGCTAGTAATTATCTATACGATTTTGGAGATGGAAATACATTCGCTTCTACAGCCGGCGTTCAGTCCATCAATCATACTTATCTTAATGCTGGTACTTACACAGTGAGTTTACAAGGTATAAATTCTTGCACTGATACTATTGCGTACCGCACAATTGTCGTGTATCCAAAACCTATTGCGGCTTTTACGGCCATAGACACCGTGTGTATTGGACAGCAAGTACAATTTACCAATCAAACTACTGGTGCTAGTTCATATCAATGGACTTTTGAGCCTGCGGCTACTTCTGTTCTTATAAATCCAACCTATACTTTTATTACTCCTGGAATAAGGAATGTACGACTGATAACTTTTAATAATAACCCGAGCGGAGATATTTGCACAGACACTACATTTAGACAAATTGTAGTGAGAGATACTCTGAATGGAAATTTTACAAGTTCTATCACTTCTGCGCCTTGCGCCCCATTGACGGTTACTTTCACCAATAATATTACGCCTGCAATTTCTGCAAGCTGGAATTTTGGTGATGGCACAACTGCTACTGGCAATGTGCAAACGCATACTTATAATGTAGCAGGTACATACTTTGTAAATCTTATTGTAAGAGTTACAGGCGGTTGTGTTTATACAAAAACAGACACCATAAGAGTGTTTGGGCCTCTAGGGACTTTACAATATAATGGAGGATTTGTATGTGATACTACTTCAGTATTATTTACTGCCGTCTCAAATAACAGCAGTAGTTATCTCTGGAATTTTGGAGATGGAACTACACTCACTACCACAACAAATACTGTTTATCATTCGTACAATAATCCAGGCTTCTATATTCCTTCAGTAACACTTCAAGCTGGCACTTGTAATATCTTAATTCAAGGAATAGATACCATAAAAGTAGATAGAATTATTGCTGGATTTACTTCGACAGCTACACAAAGTTGCGGTAGCTCTGTCATTCAGTTTAGCGATACCAGCAATGTATTTTTTGGTGTTGCAAATGTGTCTTGGAATTTTGGCGATAATACAACTGGTACAGGAAGCATTGTAAATCATACTTACAATACATCAGCTACATACAATGTTACAATGACTGTTACTGGCATAAGTGGATGTTCAAAAGTTGTAATGTTCCCTGTAGACGTAATTGTAAAATCAATTCCTACTGCTAACATTATAGCACCCGCTACTGCATGCGCAAGGCAAGCGGTAAGCTTCAACTCTAGCGTATTGGCTGCAGATCCTATAAGTGTCTTAGAATGGAGGGTGAGTAACGGTGCTACAGGAAGCGGTTCTATATTTAATTATAGTTTTGCTTTGCCTGGTACTTATACAGTTCGATTAATTGCAGGCACTTCGGCAGGCTGTTTTGACACAACACAAGTGACTATTATTATTAATCCTACACCATTCGTAATTGCTTCTCAAGATGCTTCAATTTGTCTGGGTAATAGTGTTCAATTAAATGTAAATGGCGCTGGTAGTTATCAGTGGGATCCGCCACAGGGCTTGAGTTGTACGACTTGTAGTAATCCAATTGCCAATCCTACAATTACGACAGCGTATGTTGTTACTGGTTCTAATAATTTTGGTTGCTCATCAAAAGATACCGTTGTAATAACAGTAGCAAGACCATTTAATTTATCAGTTACTGCAAGTGATAGTATTTGTATTGGAAGTTCTAAACAGTTAGTTGCTAGTGGCGCCTCAACTTATCTATGGTCACCTGCTGCAGGTTTAAATAGTACCACTATTCCTAATCCTTTAGCTACTCCTACGGCATCAACTGTATATAGAGTAGTAGGTTATGATGGCTTCAATTGCTTTACAGATACAGCTTTTGTAATTGTGGGCGTAGGACAGAAGCCCACTGTACAACTACCACCAGATCAAGTTTTATCAACGGGTACACTGTTTCCCATTGCATCTGTGGTAATGAATGGCCCTGCGGTACAGTATTCTTGGACACCTACGACAGCATTGAGTTGTGCTGATTGTCCACTACCAATTGCGACGGTAAAAAAAGACATTACTTATGTCCTCAAAATTACAACGGCATTTGGCTGTACAGCAACAGATACTATCAATATTAAAACCTTCTGTGAGTCGGCACAGGTATTTATTCCGAATGCGTTTACACCAGATGGCGATGGGTTAAATGACGTGCTAATGGTAAGAGGTACTGGTATTGTTTCTGTAAAACATTTTAGAATTTTTAATAGGTGGGGAGAGCTAGTTTTTGAGCGGTCAAACTTTCCACCTAATAGTATCTCTTTTGGCTGGAATGGAAAGATAAAAGGTGTAGTAGGGCCGCCCGATGTTTTTGTTTATACCGCAGAAGTGATTTGTGAAAACGGTTCTATTTATACTTACAAAGGAAATACCTCAATAATAAAATAATGCGTTTTTTAAAATACATATCCCTTTTCATTTTGCTGGGCTACACTCAAAGTAGCTATGGACAGGATATTAATTTTTCTCAGTTTTACGAATTGCCATTGCTGAGAAATCCAGCATTGGCAGGGCTTTACAAAGGAGACTTTAGGGCTACGGCTGCATTTAGAAATCAATGGAGTAGCGTTACTGTGCCTTATGTGTCACAGGCATTGGGTGCCGAGTTAAAATTTTCTGTATCAGAAAATAGTAATAATTACCTTGCCGCTGGTGTGCAAATAACCAATGATCTTGCCGGCGATTCTAAGCTAGGAAAAACTCAAATTCTACCTGTACTTACTTATCATCAATCTTTGAGAGATGATGAAGATACCTATATATCAATTGGCTTTATGGGAGGACCAGTACAGCAAAGATTTGACCCATCAAAACTTACATTTGATGATCAGTTTGTAAACGGGGCTTATAGCTCTACCAATCCTACTCAGCAAGTTTTTGGCAATACCAACGTATCCTATTTTGATGGCTCTGCAGGAATGTTATTTAGCACAGCTGTGGCTAGTGATGTAAAACTGTATGTAGGTGCGGCAATATTTCATTTCAACAAACCCAAAGTCGCTTTTGATCGAACACAAGATATTGTGCTCAATAGAAAAATTGGCATAAATGCTGGGCTATCTGCTCCAGTAGGCGAGTTCAATAAATTTACTATTTACCTAGACCATTTTAGGCAAGGAGGCAATAGGCAAACGCAAGGAGGTTTTCTTTACACTAAGGGACTTGTAAATGATTATGAAGATGAAACTGTAAGCCTTACCGTTGGTAGCTTAATTCGCTGGAATGATGCCGTAATTCCGATTGTAAAATTAGATTATTATAACCTAGGCATTGGCGCTTCTTATGATGCTAATATTTCTAAACTTGCTGCTGCATCTAATGTGCGAGGAGGTTTCGAGATAACGCTTAGTTACCGTAATTTTTTAAATATTAGAAATACGAGTTTAGATAAAACCAGGTGTCCGGTAGCGTTTTAGATTTTCATTTTCTTAAACCATAAATTAATTAATGGGAACCATCCAACTCCTCCAAAACTCTGCAATCCTATATGCCAATATCATCCTTTATGGGTCAGCAGCCACAGAGGCATTAGCGGAAGAAGTAGCCAACGACATTAATGAACAATGGAGCAAAACACTTGCAACGGTAAAAATAGACGGCACAGAATATTTATTCAAAGTAGAAACAAGAGGATTTTCTAAACCCGAGTTAAAGCCCGAAGAAATATTTGAAAATGATGACCCACTTAATAATTATTTCAGGGTAGAGCAAAAGGCTGCTGGTAATATTTCTTATGTGGATGGGCTAGGCAGTAACACAGGCTATTTTCAGCTTGATAATATTTTGAATAGCTCAACCACTGCTGCACACGAGTTTGGTCATACACTTGGTCTACCGCACCCGGATGAATTGGATATAAGACACAAAGAAGTACCTGGTATTATGTACCCAAGAGGAACGCTGGTTCAGCCTCAATTTCAATATGACCCTAATGTGGAAGCTGGTACAGTTGGTGGGACTATGAATCCTATTCACAGACAGGTAACCCAAGAAGATGTAAATGATTTGAAAATCGATAAACTTGATTTTAATGAAAATGGATTGGCGGTTATAGGAGCATTCACCAGTATTTGGCACGAGAATGAAGTGTAGAACTTCTATTCAGACTTCTGTCTTCCATTCATCCCATTTTTCTTGAAAGCTTTACCAAAAAATATTTACCATTGCATAAATAATCATTTTCTTTTAAGCGTACACAAATGAATATACTCTCTTTACAAAATATTTCTAAAAACTATGGCCACATCAAAGCATTGAAGGGTGTAAGTTTTGATATACCAAAAGGAACTGTCTTTGGTATTCTTGGGCCAAATGGTAGTGGCAAAACTACATTGCTAAGTATAGTGATGAGTATTTTAGAGCCATCTGCGGGTAGCTATTCTATTTTTGATGAAGCGCCAAGTGCAGAGCTAAGAAAAAAAATAGGAACGCTACTAGAAACGCCCAACTTTTACCATTACTTAAGTGCAGTAGAGAATCTTAGAATAAATTGTAAGATCAAAGGCGTAGATTATAAAGATATAGATAGGGTACTAGAACTAGTCAATTTATTGCAACGCAAAGACTCCAACTTTAGCACCTATTCTTTAGGTATGAAGCAGCGCTTGGCTATAGCATCTGCCTTGCTTGGCGACCCAGAAGTGCTTTTGCTAGATGAGCCTACTAATGGCTTAGACCCAGTAGGCATCGCAGAAATACGTCGCTTGATTATGCAATTGCATAAGAGTGGGAAGACAATTGTAATGGCGAGTCATCTACTAGATGAAGTAGAGAAAGTATGCTCTCACGTTGCCATCTTAAAACAAGGAACTTTGCTAGCTTCTGGTGAAGTGGATAGGATTTTTACAAATGATGAAATTGCACTCGCAGGTACAACGCAGCTCGAGGAGCTAAATAATGTGATTGGTAAAATAGCTGGCTACAAGCATCACAAAGAAGATATGGGTATGCTAGAAATATTTTATGATGGTACGCAAATGTCCTTAGAACAATTGAACCGTTTCTGCTTTGAGCATAACATTGTGCTGAATCATTTACAAATAAAAAAGAACAGCCTTGAAGCCAAGTTTATGGAACTTACTGGCGACAAATCAAGCTCATAACTCAAAAGAATAAAAAATATTTTATGCAAAAATTGCTCAATATAGAATGGCTTAAAATGAAGCACTACACTGCTTTTAAAGTGATAAGTTTGTTTTTCGTAGTTGGTATATTTCTTACTAATTATATCGTATTTTCTTTCAACAAAAATGTTATAGAAGCAAGTGATACAATGAAAGCTGTAACTAGCTTCTCTCCGTATAGTTTTTATAACACTTGGCAAACCACCAGTTATGCTTCTGGCTTCTTACTTATTATTCCTGCCTTACTGATCATTATTACTATTACCAATGAGTACAGTTATAAAACGAGCAGACAGAATATTATTGATGGATTAAGTCGTCAAGAATTTATAGCTACAAAGCTTGTGGTAGCGCTAATAGTAGCAGTAGTGTCTACCATTATTGTTTTTCTTTGTGCGGTGATTTTTGGTTTATTCTCTGGCACAGATTTTAGTGTGAATCATATTTCACATATTGGTTTTTTCTTCCTTAAAGCACTTACTTATAATCTCTTTGCCGTATTGATTGCAGTGCTTGTGAAGAAGACTGGATTTGCTATAGGCTTATGTTTTATTTACATAGGAGCTGAGAATATTATTTCGCAATTATTAGATTTTGCTAGCCTAAAACTAAAAGCTTCATACAATCTTGATCTAGGAGCCATGGGCGATTATCTTCCTGTAAATGCTGCAGATGGTTTACTCACGTTTCCAGAGAACAATTTAAAGTCACTTACTAAAGCAGTATTACCCGCAGATTATTTCTGGGTAGTGCTGGCGTTTGCATTAGCCTATTTAGTTTTATTTACTTGGTGGAGTAGGAAGCGTTTCATTAAAGCAGATTTGTAGAACTAGTAAATATTATTTTTTTAGTAAATCATTCAACGCAGCTTTTATTCCAGGGAAAATAAAGTTGAACCCTGTAGACTTTATTTTTGTGCAACTCACTGTGCAAGATTTTAGAATCTCAATACTTCTTTCGCCTAGTATAATTTTTAAGACAAAAGTTGGAACAGGAACTGGCACGTAAAAGCTGCCTTTTAAAACATTTGCAACAGTAGTTACTAGTGTTTTATTGCTCACTGGCTCTGGCGCTACGGAATTATAGCTTCCTGTCATATTGCTATGCTCTATTCCTTGCAATAATATTCTGCAATGATCTTGCACGTGCACCCAGCTCACCATCTGCTTACCCGACCCTAGAATAGAAGCCACGCCAAATTTTAATGGCTTAGTAAATTCAGCTAAGGCACCACCATCATTGCCAAGCACAATGCCTGTTCTTATTTTTACTACTCTAATATTTAATGCCTCAGCAGCTGATATACTTTCTTCCCATAACTTACAAGTTTCGCCAAGAAAATCTGTAGCAGCGGGATCATCTTCTGTGAAGGCTTTACCATTATCAAAGTCTTTGCCATACCAGCCTATTGCAGAGGAACTCACAATAGCTTTTACTTCATTCTTATTTTCCGCTAATGCCTTTACGAGCAGCTTACTACTATTTATCCTACTGTCTAATATGATTTTTTTATAGGCTTCATTCCAGCGCCTATCCATAACGCCTGCACCTGCTAGGTGTATGATGAAATCTGCTTTTTGTACCGCAGCTATATCTATTTCTTGGTTTTCTACATCCCACTGTGCATATTCTATGTTTTCCGTTGGGCTTTTGCCCTTTATAGATCTTGTGAGTACAATAAGTTTATATCCTTTTTGCACAAGAAAGGGAAGTAGAGTCTTACCTATCATACCTGTGCCCCCTGTTACTAAAATAGTTTGCATATTTCTAAAATTAAATTTTATAGCTATTATAACGAATGCTTATTATTAGATGTTGTAAATTTAGATTATTATAAGTGCTTTATTAACCAATAGGCCTCCTTTAAGTTTAAAAGCATCATTACAATTTTATCCTATGAGATTTATGAAGATATCTACTTTAGTTTCTATTCTATTATTATTTATAGGCACAGCTCAGGCGCAAACTATCGCATATTCCGAGGTATTAAGAAAAGATTCTCGCAGTATGAATTTTGAAATTTTGGGAAATGTGCAAGGCAATAACCTAATATATAAAATACGAAATGACGATCATAGACTTACGATTTATGACAACAGTATGAAAATATTAGATGACGTAAAACTTGATTTCATTTCTGATAAAACTTTTAATATTGATTTCATTGTGTATCCGCAATATGTATACGCTATATATCAATTGCAGCGTGGTGCAAATGTGTACAGTATGATGGCGAAGATAGATGGGCAAGGAAAATTAATAGGAGACATAAAAAATTTAGATACCGCAAGGGTTGGTTTCTTTGCGAATAACAAAGTTTATTTTCTAAATGTAAGTGATAATAAAGAGCGTATACTTTTATACAGACTTCAAACTAAAAACGATGAGTTGCAATTATCTACATCAGTATTTGATAGTGAATTTAATAAAGTAGACTCTGCGGGACTTAAAATAGATAACAATAATAGAAAGGAAGTTTTTAGTGACTTGAAAGTGAGTAATGATGGTAGTGTATATTTTGTAAAGCAGTATAGGAAGGGCTTCTCGGATTATATGAAAAAATCTGAATTGTATGTAAAGGAAGCCGGTAAAGAAGGATTTATTACTAAGCCTATCGTAGAGGATAATTATTTTCTAGATGAAATGGAAATTAAAATAGATAATCAAAACAAAATAATTTTTGCTAATTGCTTTACCTATAGTTCTAATTTGGGAAATGCCAGCGGACTGCTTACAGTAGCCTTCAATAAAGAAACCTTAGAGGAAAAAGGTAAGAGTGTTATATCCTTTTCAGATTCTCTAAGGAGCAAGCTTACTGCTAATCGTAGTAGGTCAAGAGACGCTTTTGGTAATTTTGAAATTAAGACAATTCTTAACAAAAGGGATAGTGGGTTACTTATAACGCTTGAAGAAAATTTTGAAGAAAACAGAGGAGGTAATTTCAATCAGTTTGGAAGAAATGCTTTCTTGGGTTACGATCCATTCTTTTACAACAATAATGCAGGGTTCTACAGGTTTCAGAGGAATGGATATTATGATAATTTCTACAATCCTTACAATGCAGGACCTAATAACTCAAATGTGTTGTATAATAGTAATGATGTGGTGATGATGAGTCTCGATGGAAATCTGAGATTGCAATGGGAGAATATTATCAATAAAAAGCAAAGTGATATAGAGACGAATAATCACCTTTCTTTCGGTACGGCGAATCTTGGAGGGCAGATTCATTATCTCTATTTGTTAAAAGACAATAATAAGGAAGTAATAAGCGATAATGCCTTATTGCCAGATGGGACAATAAAGCGCTATGCGACTATTAAGAGTGGTCAGAAAGGCTACAACTTTATGCCTAGACTTGCAAAGCAGGTAAGTAGTAATTCTATAATAATGCCTGCGGTTACAAGAAATAATATCGCTTTTGTAAAAATGTTTTTTCAATAGATAGGGCTAAATCTTAATTGGGGGAAATTCAATTTTAAGTTTAGGATATTAAATGGCATTTTTGCTGCTCCTTTAACTATAAAATTAAAAATTAAAGTGGCAGGTATCTTCAAAGCCAATAATCCTACAAATAATATTCTACTGGTAATCTACGCAGTGGCAATAAGAGCTGCGGGATTTTTGAATTACAGCACTCCTGTGCGTGATATCGGAGATGCGGCTCTATATCGTGGGACTTTAAGTTTTTTAGATTACCTATCTCAGTCAATAAGTTGGATATATCCTTTTGTTACGTTGGTTTTAGTACTTCTTCAAGCATTTTACATTAATAGAATCGCTAACAGCCTCAAGCTTTTTCCAAAATCTAACTATTTAGCAGGGATTAGTTATATATTATTATCATCCATTGTGCCCAATTGGTATCATTTTAATGCACCGTTGTTGGCCACAACTATTATCATTTGGGTGTTTAGTGAGGTCGTGAAGTTGCAGTTACATAGCCAAATTAAAGGTCGTCTTTTCAATATCGGAATGGGAGTAGGTACTTGTTTATTCATTTTTCCACCGGCGCTTGTATTTGTATTAATCATATTTGCAGGCCTCGCATTATTCAAAGCATTTAGGTTTAATGAGTGGTTAATTGTGATAGTGGGACTGCTGTTGCCGGTTTATTTTTTTTATTCTTGGCAGTTCCTATATTTTGGAGAAATAACCAATCGTTTCCCTAATTTAATTGCTCATTTACCAGTAAAAAACTTAAATAATGTAAAGCTTACTATTATATTAGCCTTTCTAGTACACGCTGTTTTAGGCTTTATATTCTCTCAGCAAAATTTACGTAAGCAACTTGTGCAAACAAGGAATGCGTGGAAGCTTTCCTACTTTTATATTGTTCTTGCGAGTGTAGTCTTCTTCCTCACTACCTCCTTTAATGAATTCGATCAGATATTTGTAGCAGCTCCTTTGTCGCTATTGGCTGCGGCTATGCATTTTTATCTACCTAAAAAATGGATGTCCAATATCCTTCATATACTGATGCTGATATTTGCGATTTATATTGGTTATTTTTATGTGAATTAGTGAGAGGGTAATTGAATTGATAAAATCTTAAAAACGAAAAAATGAAATTTGGCGTAGTAATTTTTCCTGGGAGTAATTGTGACCGTGATATGGTAGAAGCCTTAAGTAAAAATCTAGGTGCAGAAACCATTGAGCTTTGGCATAAGGATGAAGATATCAGTCAGTTTACAACCGATGATTGCATTGTGCTACCTGGTGGATTTAGTTACGGCGACTACCTAAGATGTGGCGCTATAGCGCAGTTTAGCCCAATGATGAAGTCTGTAATAAAATTTGCAAATGCCGGCGGTAAAGTTCTTGGGGTATGTAATGGATTTCAAATTTTGTGTGAGGCGGGTTTACTGCCCGGAGCTCTATTGAGAAATGAAAATCAAAAATTTATTTGTAAAAATGTATTTATAAAGAAAGAGCAGGATAATGAGCCATTATCTATTCCTATAGCCCACGGAGAAGGCCGGTATTATGCAGATGAAACAACACTAGCTACCCTTGCGACTAACGATCAAATTCTGTATAAATATTGTAACGAAGCAGGCTTAATAGATGATTTGTCAAATCCTAATGGGAGTACACATAATATAGCAGGTATTTGCAATGAAGGTAGAAATGTATTTGGAATGATGCCGCACCCAGAAAGGGCGGTTAATGGCCAGCTAGGTAATGAGGATGGACTTAAAGTATTTGAAAAGTTGTTTAGCTTGTCTGTTGTATAATTAACAGTGCCTTATGGTAGCCAAGGCATTAGAAATAATAACTTTGTGTCTTAATACAACATCTCTAAAATAATACAGAATGAAAAAATTATTACTTTTTTTACTTACTGCAACAATTAGTCTTGGCTTATCAGCTCAGATACAAAATCCTGTGAAGTGGGAATTCACTTCCAAGAAAATTGCAGATAAAACCTATGAGGTTCACTTTACCGCAAGGATAGATAAAGGCTGGCATTTATATGCACAAGATACTGGTGAAGGTCCGGTACCTACATCGTTTACATTCGCCAGAAATCCAATCGTAAATACCGATGGTAAAACTAAAGAAATAGGCAGTTTGCTAAAAGAGTATGATAATAATTTTGGTTCTGTACTAAAATTCTATGCGGACAAAGTTGAATTTGTACAAGTGGTGAAATTAAAAGCAAACGCCAAGACATCGGTAAATGGAGAAGTAGAGTTTATGGTATGTAACGATGAAAAATGCTTGCCACCAAGGAAGATTTCCTTCAGTATAAAACTGGGCTAAAAAAATATTAACTTGCAACTTACTCAATCCCGATTTTTTATTAAAGTCGGGTTTTTTTTCAACTGAAACTGACCAAATGTCTTTATCACTATTTCTAAAAAGAATCTTCATTGTAATTTTCTTTCTGGCCACAAGTACTGCAGCTTTTAGTCAAAATAATGGCCACGTACAATGGAAGGTAGATTCTGTAACTAAAGGCACGGTAAGTGAAAAGCAACTTTTTATTACGGGTACAATCGATGAAGGTTGGAGTGTATATGACGTATC
>JBBRHK010000018.1:0-15200 GCA_038222815.1 Chitinophagales bacterium | reverse complement strand
TACAACCTGTACAAGTATTTAAATCAATACTCATTCCCCACTTTATACCCGGCTTATCATAATTAGGATACATTGTGGCATCTACTACAAAGTCTTCTTTACCTGGAGGTGTAAGAATTAGTCTTTCGTGCCTTGGTTCGTGCAAAACAGCCTTAGGATCTTTTACAAAACTACTTAGACTTGTTTCAAAAACGATTGGTCTTCCTTCCGTAAATGCGTGAACCTGAGTTTGCGCAATCGGATAGGTGTTCCCAGTTTTTTCCACAGCAGCAGCTTGGCAATAAATGAAACTTTGACCATCAAAAGCTACCATTGGGTAAGCATTTTTCCCTGCATTATGAGCTGCTTGTCCAAGACGATCGGCAGTCATTTTATCATCTGCACTTTTACGGCCATAACCTAGTGCAATTCCTATAGTATTTTCTTGAGTACCTGGTACAATTACCGCCGGCAACTCTAATGATTTTCCGTTAACGGTAACTTTTACAGTTGGCTTTTCTGGTTCTACTTCATAAGCATCTGCCTGGCGAGTATTACCTAGCATATCTAAGCTTAAAACTTTAATAGCCATTGCAGGGCTTATCACTGCATAGTTATCCCAAGTTACTTTTGTGATAGGATCTGGCAATTCTTGCAACCAAGGATTATTAGCCATACTACCATTACCAATAGATATCTTTTGATATAAACAAACCTCTACTTCGTTAGATTTTATGGCAGCAATTTTTGCAGCAGCAGTAGTTACAGCAGCACCGCTAAAGCCCCCACCTATCGCTAAAGGAACCGTAGCAGGCTGCACAATACCTTCTTGCATAGCTGCGTTCATAGTATCCATACTGCCCAACTTTACTAACCAATAATTTTTTACGAATTCTTCGTAAATATCTGCTGGCATTTTCTTTGCGTTAGTCTCCATATTATTACTCGCAGTAACTATCGCTGCTGATGTGGTAGCAGCCACACCACTCCATTTCAACAAAGAGGTTTGAAAAGGCCTAGTCTTAAACAAAGGATAAATCAAAGGCTGAATCATAGAAACATAACCAGAAACTGGCTCTGCGTCTCCCCAACTTTCTAACCAATGGTGAGAAGGAATTACATATTTACATTGCTCCGTTGTTTCATCTAAAGTACGGTTGAAAGAGACAGATACTGGTGTTCTAGCAATTGCCGCAGCAAGTTTTGCTCCATCAGTATAAGAATATACTGGATTACAATCGTAAACTAACAAAGTACCTACAGTTCCTTGCTCTAAATCTTTTACAAGATTTACCATATCCGCATCCACTCCTTTACGAGTATTAGTTGTAGCAGCCCAGCTAATGGTAGATCCATAAGCAGCTATTGCTTCGTTGATAGCATTTACTATCACCTGTACATTTACATCATTACTACCACATACCACAAGAGCGTTACCTCTAGCAGCAGATAAAGCAGCAGCAGTTTCATTAATCCCTTTCAATAAAGCTGCATCAGCAATAGTTGGCATTGCTACCGCACCACTGAGTTTACTCAATAATGCCAAAGCAACCATTCCACATTGTGATGGCTTGTGTGTGTATCTATCATCTGCATTACTACCCGTAAGCGACATCATACTTTCAAAGTGAATGTGCTTATTCATAGAAGGATTTACCGAATTGGCAACGTTTCTATTCTTAGAGTATGCTTTACTATATTGTACGCTATTTAGCCAAGTACCAAGAAAATCTGCACCTAGGCTAACGATAACTTTTGCTTTATCAAATTGATAAGAAGGAATAGCTCTCTTACCGTGTGTTTGCTCATTTGCCATTATCATTCCGCTATGACTTACGGTGTCATATTGTACGTGGCGACTACCCGGATATTTTGCCAAAAATCCATTTACCACTTCTTGGGTAGATGGAGAATTGATAGTAGAAGTCAATAACACAACTGACTTGCCGGCTGCACCTTGCATACCAGCAGCTACCATTTTGTCTATCGCCTCAAAGCTTGGAACTTCTTTGAAGTCTGCGCCTTGTTTTTGTAATGGATGACGCAATCTTGTAGGATCATATAAATCTAACACAGAAGCCTGCACTTGAGCAGATGTACCACCTTCCGTTAAAGCAGATAATGTATTTCCTTCTATTTTGATAGGACGACCATCTCTTTGTTTTACCAAAACGCTTACTGCATCTCCGCCATTAGTATAGGTACTAGCAAAATAATCTGCTACTCCTACAACCATATCCTCCGGCTTATTCAAGTAAGGGATAGATTTCCTAACTGGCATTTCACATCCTGCTGCAATAGCTGCGGCAGCAGTGCTAAATCCTAAATATTTTAAGAAGTCTCTTCTTGGCGTTTTGCTATCCAGTAAGCTGTTTTGATTTAATTCCTCAATAGGCAATAAGTCTTCTTGAAACTCATTTTCCTTCGCCTCTATAAAACGCTGTGACTCTGTAAGGTCTCCAAAATTTTGCCAGTACTTTTTACTCATAATGTATGTAATAAAACTAAATCTAAAATATGCAATTGCCTACTTCAAAAAATTATTTCTTAATAGTGACATTTCTGACACTCTATACCACCTATCCCTTCTACAGTTATACTATCAAGCTTATGTGGATTAGGTACTTTATGCCCGCCTTTATCAATAACTGAGTCGCTCATTTGCTCATAGAACTTCTCATAAATGCTGTAAAACTTGTTACCAGTGCTATCTGCCGGATTGTATATATCTACCTTAGACTCTCTGTGACAGTTAATACACCAGCCCATACTTAACTCTGCAAATTGCTTAACCTCACCCATTTCTTGAATGTTTCCGTGGCAGGTCTGGCATTGTACTTTTCCTACTTTTACGTGCTGGCTATGGTTAAAGTATACATGATCTGGTAAGTTATGAATTTTTACCCAAGGTATTTCGCTTGATCCATCTGGCTTTCCGTCCCCATTGTTGTCTGGGTTATATTTACCCTTTTTCGGATTCCAGCCGGCATACTTATATAATTTTTGAATCTCTGCAGTACCATCTACTGGGGTTCCGTCTTCTCTTACTAATTTATCTTCTCCTTTATATTCTACTACCGCCATATGGCAATTCATACACACATTTACAGAAGGGATATTTGAAAACTTACTATCTTGGGCACCGCTGTGGCAATATAAACAACTAATTTGATTAGTACCCGCATGGACAGTGTGAGAGTAATAGATAGGTTGCTCAGGCTGATAATTTATCATTCTACCAAGACCGATAGCAGCGTTCACCATAAAGTAACCACCCATTGCAAATAGAACAAGCGTGCCTGCCATTAGGTAAGTTTTGTTCCTGTAGAAAGGAATTGGTTCACCTCTACGGATACCTTCCTTATCATCACTAAGCTTACGAAGATTACTATTTACTTGCAATAAGATAAAACCTACAATAGCAAGGGCCAATGCAAGAATACCATATATTAAAGAATTATCTGAAGTTCCATCTGCTCCACCGGCACCTCCACCTGCTGCAACAGCAGCTACTGGTGGTGCCCAATCATCTACATATTTCATAATGGCATCAATCTCATCTTTCGTAAGTTGAGGAAAACCTGTCATTATAGTAGGGGCATATTCCTTTTTAAGTGCAGTAGCATAAGGATCATTAGTACCAGCGGGATTCGCTACCCATTGGTAAATCCAACCTGGAGAAGGCTCTCTAGATGCCCATCCTTTTAAAGCTGGTCCCGTGTATTTTACATCTGGCTTATGGCAGTTAGCACACATTGACTTAAACAATGCTTCGCCCGTCTGAGCCTTTACATTATTATGAAATCCTATTGATAAGATGAATAGTAAGCCTGCTAATATGGTTCTATGGGTAACTCGGTTTCTCCTCTTCATGCGATTATTGTTGTCAAATGTTAAAAACACCTTCATTTGCCTGCAAAAGTAAGACAGGAAGTCCACATTTTAATAACAAATTTAAAATTTTATTTTGCAGTCCTGTAAAGGGTTTCAGCCCATATTATAAAAAAATACAAAATGGCTTTGTCACAAATTTGTAACCGAAAATGGAATATTGCCTTCAAAGTAAGGACGTATTGAACTAAAATATGCATTTTTGCTAAATGTTTGAGCGACTGCAAAAAAAATGGAAAGTAAGCCCAAAAAGGTTAATAGTCATACTATCTGCATTTGCTATTGGTGGGAGTCTTTGTGGTTATTTAGGAAAAAAATTGATGGGGCTCACTGGGATGGAAAAAGGCGTCCTTTATTTCATTCTATACATCATTATCGTCACGCTACTTTGGCCAATATGTGTGATACTAATAAGCGCTTTACTTGGTGAATTTGCGTTTTTTAAAAATTATTTACAAAAGGTATTTAGTAGAATGATAGGAAGGAAGTATACTACAACTTCTAAAATTGCCATTTTTGCATCTGGCAGTGGGAGTAATGCTGAGCAGATTATGAAATACTTTGCATCAAAAGGAAATCAAGGTATTGAAGTAGCTTTAATAGTTACGAATAAAGCAAAAGCAGGTGTTATAGAGAAAGCTAAAAGCCAAGCTGTAACCTACTTTGTCATAGAAAATAGAGACTTAGGAAATCCTGAAATATTGCTAAATGAATTAGAACGAAAAGAAATCACACATATCGTACTTGCTGGTTTTTTACAAAAAATACCAACGGCAATTTTACAAGCTTTTCCTAGTAAAATAATAAACATCCACCCAGCATTACTCCCAAAATACGGAGGAGAAGGAATGTATGGCCACTATGTACATAAAGCAGTAAAAGCAAATCAGGAAAAGGAAACTGGGATAACGATTCACCTAGTAAATGAAGAGTACGATAAAGGGGAAATAATTTTTCAAAAAAACTGCTCTATTTCTGTGGAGGATTCTCCCGAAGAAATAGCAGCAAAAGTCTTGGCCTTGGAACACTTACATTTTGCACCAGTAATTGAGCGATGGGTTTTGGAGGATAAACTTGCACCCTTAAACTAGCGTTAAATATCTAAATCTAATTAATGCCCTTATTGGGTTTAGTATTAACTTGGCGTACCTAATAATACCATACAGTGAGCAGCTTTACATTTCGATTAGTTTTTACAATATTATTTACTTCGATGTTGCAGTCTTCTCAGGCGCAAGTAACTATAAATGGCACACTTACTGATATTACAAAGTATAATGCCGTAGAGGGCGCTCAAGTTTTTTGTACGAATGGCAATACTGCTGTTACAGATAGTTTTGGCAGGTATAAAATAGTAGCAGGTTATAGGGATTCTATTTATTTTTTTTATTTAAACAAGCCTACACAAAAGTTTGCCGTGCTTACTATTCCTAATCCAAATTTGTTTGAGGTTTCTTTAAAAATTCCGCTGCAGACCAGATATACTGTGCTAGAAGAAGTTGTTGTTAGGGCAAATTCTTACCGGCAAGACAGCATAGAAAATAGAATAGAAAACGAAAAGTTTTTCTCTTTTAAAAAACCAGGGCTTTCTACAACACTCTCGCCTACCGGTATGGCTGGTGCAGATATCAATGAGCTGATTAATGTATTTAGATTCAAAAGAAAAAAACGATATGCATTTCTTCAAAATTATTTAGAAGAGCAAGAAGAAGAACGGTTCATTAATTATAAGTTTAGTAGAAAAAACGTAGAGCGAATCACCAACCTTAGCAGCCCAGCGCTTGACAGTTTCTTAGTATGGTACAGGCCCAGCTATGAATTTACTGTTGCTGCGACAGAACTTGTATTTAATGAATATATACTCGGTTGCCTGTATCAATTTAGAAAAATTATGCCATTGGGCGGGAAAGGGAAGAGAGAGGAGTAGATGCTAGATATCAGATATTAGATATCAGACTTTAGATAATAGACTTTAGAATGTGAGTATTAATAATCTAGAACATAAGGTAGGCAAAGGCAAGTCCGTTCTTTTTGTAAAATATTCTGGGATTAGATACTTAGACTTTGCTATCTAATTTATTTTTTATGTCTTTTAGCATTTCAATTTGCTTGGCTTGGCTTTCAAAAAGAGCCTTTATTTGCTCGGATAAAAGCAAATCCATTTTTTGATGTAGGGATCTGATTTCTAGCTCGGCTTTTAGGTTGATCAAATAATCGTTCTCACTTCTTCTTCTATCTTTTTCCTCTTGTCTATTTTGGCTCATCATAATGATAGGTGCTTGTAGAGCAGCTATACATGACAAAATAAGATTCATTAGAATGAATGGGTAGGGATCAAAACTATCCCTTGTAGCAGCAACTGAATTAAAAATAATCCAGATAATAAGGATTACAAAGAAGCTAATGATAAATGCCCAGCTACCGCCAAACTTAGCTACTTTATCAGAAACCTTCTGTCCTCTACTCAAAATTTCTTCTGGTGGATTGACGAGGTTTTTTATAATTAAATCCTCTTCTTCAATTGATTTTTTTACTATGGCTTCTAGCTTTTTAAGTTGATCTGAACCCATTTTAAAAAGTTGCCTGGCTTCTTTATCCATATCTATTTATTCCAAAAGGTAATTATAATAAATGTAATAATACCAAAGATGATAATTAGAGAAATGCTGAATAACTAATTTGCTGTGTTTTGAGATATCTTTCTCTAATCAATTGGATGTTTCTATGAACAAGAAAAAGAAAATAGATGAGCAGATAAGTAATAAGACTACGATAAAATTAAACGCAGCTATGAATGTATGCTCTGTTTTACTTACTCGATGAAGTAAAGTAATAATAAATATACAGAACCCAAAGAGGTTAGTTGAAGTACCGAGAAAATGCTATGAAGTGTGGTTAGCGATTGCCTGTTCTAAATCAAAAATTAAATGATTTTATCATGACCCTTTACGCTTGTATTTCTTAGGATAAACCGTGGTATTTTGAGGAGCAGCATCATCATTTAAAAGTACCTGCACACATTCATTGAGTATTTGATATTTCGCCTTTACAAATACTTGCATCTTATCCTGTGGTAGTATCATTTCATACTTGCCTTCCTGCTGCATTACAGCATCAAACCCGGGATTATATTTATTGAACAGAGCAATATCCATCACAATATTCTTTGCAATAATAACCGAGTTGAATTTGCCAGTTACTTCTTGCTTCTGTGCCAGTTGTAGTTCTGCATCAGATAAATTATTGAGACTATTGTTATAACTCACAATCATATTTGCATTACTAACAGCAGAATTTCCTGTTGGCAAAGCTGGATAAGTAGATGTGCCTCCAGCCTGCGTTGTAATACCTCCTGCACCTTCCATAATATAATGCGTGGCTATAAATTTCTTTACATGATTTCTACTCTCTGTAGGAAGATAGTATTGCAGGTCCCAAAAATTTCTACTACCACTTTTTTGGATGGCAGTATATACTCTTCCAGGTCCTCCATTGTAAGCAGCAATTACAAGCAACCAGTCTTTCATACTTTTATAAAGTGACAGTAAATATCTGGCTGCAGCGTGGGTACTTTTATAATAATCTCTACGCTCGTCATAACCAGCATTTACCACCAATCCATAATCTCGTGCAGTGTAAGGCATAAACTGCCAAGGACCTCCTGCACCTACCCAACTAGTAGCATTGGCACTAAGATTACTTTCTATTACAGCTAAGTATTTTAACTCCTTAGGCAAGCCGTATTGCGCAAAAATATTGTCAATCAGATTAAAGTAAGGAGTACCCCAACCCTTCATATTCAAAAGAGATTTTTGGTGCACTTTTAAATAATCCTGCATATAACTTTCTGCGTGTGGATTTACTTGAGTACTGTATGGCTGTGTCGCATTGTAAGATGTTTTCTGGAATAAATTTCTAAAGCCATATTGAGTAACCCTACTAAAATACTCCACCTTATCTTGAGGAGTAACTTTACGACGGGTGATCACTTCGTTGATAATACTGTCTGCCAATTTATCTTCATAGCTCGTACTATCAATTGAGAATGGCGTGTATTCTTGCGCATAGGAACTTACCGACACAGAGAAAAGAAGGAATAATATAAATAAAATACGAGCCATAGTAGGTATTAACTTACGAAATAAAACCAGTTAGGTTTATTTGCTATGCTGTTAAAACTGCAGCCATAGCAAGCAAAGATACCTCATTATCTTTTTTTGCCATAAGTTGAAGGCCAAATGGCATGTTATTACTATGTGAAAACAATGGCAGCGCTATAGCTGGAATACCTGTAAGATTAGCAAATACCGTAAAAATATCAGCTAAATATACTTCAGTACTATCCTCATTCTTAGTATTTAACAAAGGAGCTGTAGTAGGAGCCACGGGCATTATAATCCCATCATATTGGGCAAAAATGTCTTCGGTAAGGTCACATAATAATCTCCTTACCTTTTGTGCTTTACCATAATAGGCATCATAGTATCCAGTGCTTAACACAAAATTACCCATCATTATTCTACGCTTCACTTCCATTCCAAAGCCTTCGCTTCTGTTTTGCTTGTAAAACTTTTGGATTTCATCAGTAGCATTTTTACTGCGATGACCGTAGCGTACGCCATCATATCTACTTAGGTTACTACTAGCTTCTGCTGTGGTGAGTACATAATAAGTGGGTACTATAAATTCTAATAGAGAAAAGGGTACTTCTTCTACTATATGACCTGCTTCTTTTAATGCTTCTATCTTATTAGCAATGGCTGTTGCTATTTCCTTATCAAGTTTGGGGTGATTAATTACTTCTGGAAAAACACAAAATTTATATTTTTCTTTAGGCGTAGCTTCTGGCATTGTGTGCCGCATCATTGTGCTGTCTTTAGCGTCCGGCGCACTCATAATATCTAATAACAAACTTACATCAGCTACGGTAGTTCCAAAAATTCCTATTTGATCAAAGCTGGAGGCATAGGCTATAAGTCCGTACCGAGAAATACGACCATAAGAAGGCTTTAAACCTATAATACCACAATGATCTGCGGGCTGCCTCACGCTTCCACCTGTATCACTGCCTAGGCTGAGCATACAGAGTTCTGCCTGCACTGCTACGGCGCTACCACCGCTACTGCCGCCGGCCGCATGGGCATTGTTTGCTGCATTTAAAACAGCTCCATAGCTTGTAAATTCATTAGTGCTGCCCATAGCAAACTCATCGCAATTGCAGTTGCCAATGATGATTGCATCTTCGTCAATAAGATATTGTAAAGCCGTGGCAGTAAACTGTGAAGTGAATCCATTAAGCATATCACTAGCTGCTTTTATGGGATGGTCTTCATAACAAATCACATCTTTAATGGCTATTACAACACCGTGTAATTTCTTTAATGGCTTACCGTTTTTCCTGTCTTCATCAAGCGATAAAGCCTTTGCTTTCGCTTCCGTTTTAAAAACATCTATAACAGCATTGAGATTACTCTTTTCCTCAATATTAGAGAGATAAAAATTTACCGCTTCTGTGCAGCTGGTGCTGCCTTGAAGCAATTCTTGATGATAGGTTTCTATATTTTTAAAACTAAACATTAAGGACAAATATAAATAACAAGAGGTAATAGCACTCTTTTAAAAAGATTGCTATTACCTCAATAAATTAAATTAATTAGGAAAACTACTCTGATATTACAGTAGATCTTCCTTCGTTTTCGCTAGTGGCAGGAGATTTTTTAAAATCTTTCTCTCTCATTCCTTCTTCAATCTCATTCTTCACATTAGTTTTAGCGTCATTAAATTCCCTCATACCCCTACCAATTCCTTTCATTAGTTCTGGTATTTTCTTACCTCCGAATAAGAGGAGAATAACGACAACAATAAGAATCCACTCAGAACCACCTGGCATAGAAATAAGCACGGCGTTTAAAATATTTGATAACATATAAATTAATTAAGGTTGCAAAGATACTGCAACTTAGTTTGTAGGAACCTGAAGTTTTTTGGCTGAAGTTTGTTAAAATTTCAATCTTGGAGTGAGGAAAACCTTGCTTAAAAATACCTTCTTGTTACTAAACTAATATTTCTTTAATCCGCTGCGGCGGAAACACAACGGGAAAGTATGCTTGATTTGAGTGTTCACTTTTTCATTATTAATTTCTTTTTTACTTGAAACACGGGGAACACGGAGGAGAGAATAACAGTTAAGTACCTATTCGTATGTCTTTGTTTCTTTGAATTATTAATCTCTGCACCCTTGGGAATAACACATTCCCCATTATGAATATATTTACTACTGTCTGGATTTAAGCAAAGTAAGTTGCTCCATTTGCCCACCTCTGTTCATTCTAAATATGAGTGTATCTACTGTGAGTTTTTCTATCTCTACCATTATTTCCTGTTGATTATAAGCGGTAGTGTAGAGTTTGTTTTCTTTTACGATATAAGTTCCTTTTTCTAAAGTGCCGTCGTAATTAAAACTATAATTATTGAGCGCATCAAAACTAAAACTCGTTTCATTAGCCTTGTAGTTTGAGGGTTGCTCATTTACCGTCCAGGAGATACCACGCCATTTCCCTTGTAGCAATTTTGCATTTTCAGAGTTGTTAATTACGCAAGAGGCAAGCGTAATTAGTAAAAGGAAGTAAACTATTCTCATAGCTTAAAGTTAAAGAGAAAAAATCTTGACCCTTTTCTCAGCGTTCTTCAATTCTAATTAGTCTTTGCTGTATTTTGAATATCAAACCAACTTATAATTTTTAAGTTGTTGGATTTTTTTCCATTTGCTATTTTCAAGATTAAAGACTTTCCCTTTTTTAAATTGACAAAATTATTATCTAGCTCAAATTCTTGCTGTTCATCATCAATAAAAACATAGAATGCATCGGCATCAGCACTTACACGAATCTCGGTATCACTTATCCATTCGTATTGAATATTTGGTTGTTGTAACTGCTTATTTTTTGGATAAATCTTAGAAGAAAATTTTGCCTTGTTGTCTACATAAGCATTCTTCACGGCGTAATAAGCAGCCTTTGGTGAGCCGTCAAAATTCAAGATACTCCAACTTATCGCAGGCCAGCTATCATTGAGTTGCCACAACAAAGTACCCATATTGTAAGGACGCTTAGATAAATGACTGGCTATCGTATTAGTAAGAATATAATGCTGCATACATTGCGTTACGTAAATACATTCTGCTCTACTCAGCTTCGGCAATTTACTAGAATCTAAAAAATATTGATTGATGTAATGATGCAGTTTTATATTTCCTTCATTTGCTTTTTGATGCCATTGAAAACTTTCATCTTTAAAACTAGAGTCCGCAACTGGTAACCATTTTTTCATAATGGCGTTACTAGATGCGCCCTGCATACCATACTCGCTTACAAATCTCCCCGTCTTATTTTTCCATATTTCCCAAGGTTGAAGTCCCCACCATAATCCCCAATAATGTGAGTCGCCTTCGGTATAACTTTTCTCATTGCCCCAGCCATATCTTGGCGAGGTAGAAATGTATTTTCTTTGTCCATCCCAGCGATTTACCCATGCAGGAAGGCTGTCTTGAAACAATGTTTTGTAAGCAGCCCATACATCTGCGCTATCTTTTCCGTGAAGGTTAAATTGATTTTGCCAGCCCCAATGCTTCCAACCTTCTTCTATCTCGTTGTTGCCGCACCACAACACAATACTAGGATGCTTTTTTAATCTCAATATTTGCTGCTTTACTTCTTCCCGTACATTATCCATAAAATCTTTTGTGCCTGGATACATACCGCCGGCAAACATAAAATCTTGCCAAACCATTATGTCCAGCGAATCGCAGAGATAATAGAAATAATCATCCTCATAAATACCTCCTCCCCATACTCTGAGCATATTCATATTAGCCTGCTTGGCTCGAATCAATAATTTTCTATAATCTTCCTTTGTAACAGATGAGGGGAAGGTACTTGCGGGAATCCAATTAGCACCTTTGATATAAATTTCCTTGCCGTTTTTTTCGAAATAAAATCGCTCTCCTTTTTTATCTTTTTTTGTTATAAGTTGGGCTAGAGGTTGTGCTGCATTCTCTAATGATTGCACTTCTATTTTTTGTAAATAAACAGGCTTCCAAATTCCACAGTTTACTAATGTTGGTCCCCAATCCCAGCCAAACTGATACGCCGCTTTTCTTCCGTGAACCCTATTATCACTAGGCAAAAGATAATTATATCGAAGCTTAGCGAGGCTATCATTTACAAATAATGCTGGATGAAAAATTATTCTCAAAACATTATTATCTTCTAGTAAATCCAATTTATTAAATGTCCATTGGCGAAACATATTATTGGCATTTCCCAATAATTTATCATTCAAATAAATATCTGCGTAGGTATCTAGTCCTTCAAAAACTAAACTTAAATTTTCATTGTTAAACTGCATTCCTTTCAAGGAAAAACTTTTTTGATACACCCAAGTTGTAGAGTCTACCCAGCGGGATTTCTCTTCATTTTTCCCAAAAAAAGGATGTTGTATTGTTTTGTTATTGATCAAATCTGTATAGATAGAACCCGGCACTGTAGCAGGATTCCACTGACTAGACCCTTGCTTCATATACGACCATCCTACATTGAGGTAAAACTTTTGGGCTTGTGTAACAGAGACATTTGCAGAACAAAAAAATAAAACAATAAAAATGACTTTCATACATTAAATATTCTTGCACTTACTTTAAATCAAAAAACGACCTCTACTTCATTTAAACTATTCTTTGTTGCTCTATCGTGCTTGGTAGAATTGGCTTTCTCTACGTTTTCTTTCTGCATAGATTAAGAGTCAGTTCGCTTAGCTTTAGTTTTTTTATTAGGAGGCACTACAAAAGTGATCGGCTGCCTGCGAAAAGCATTTACAGGTTTACCGTTTTGAATTGCAGCCTTCCAATCCGGACTTTTCTTAATCACCGAGATCGCCTCTGCCTCCATACCATAGCCGTGATTTGTCTCAGCCTGTACATCAGAAACTTTTCCATCTCTTGTCACAATGAATTTAATAATAACCTGATAGGTTCCTTCTGGCGCATTATTTTTCATAGGTTTATTTGCATCAAGAGTTTTCATCAAAAACTTAACCCAGCCATCCTGCCCTTTGGAGAACTCTGCTTCGTGTTCTACTTGGGTAAAAACAACTTTTTCGTCTTCTACTTTATTTTGAGCAAAAGTAGAAGTTGCTATCGCTAAGATTAGACAACTGAGTAAAATTATTTTTTTCATTGAGCAAGATTTAATTAATTAAAATAGACAGAAATTAGAAACTCTAGACTGTGAATTTAAGAGCTTTTTTCAGTCGTTGGCAAAATTTTCTAGTAAAAGCAGCTTGACAAAAGATTGGAAATTCCATAAAGAATAAGAAAAATAGTTTCTATGCGCAAGCTTCTCTATCTTATTATAGTTTCATTTACATTTGCAGCACTCAAAAAACTATAATGAAAAATACAGCCTTTACCCAAAACCACATTGACCTCGGCGCTAAGATGGCGGAGTTTGCTGGTTATAATATGCCAATATCTTATAGCGGCATTAATGATGAGCACGCTGCAGTGCGCAATAACGCTGGCATTTTTGATGTGAGTCACATGGGAGAATTTGTGCTAAAAGGTGAAAATGCACTGGCACTTATACAAGCCGTTACGAGTAACGATGCTTCTAAGTTGAAGAACGGCCAGGCGCAATACAGTTGCTTACCCAATGAGACTGGTGGAATTGTAGATGATCTCCTGGTATATTGCCTAGTAGAAAACAGCAGTTATATGCTCGTGGTAAATGCTAGCAATATTGAGAAAGATTGGAATTGGATAAAAGAAAGAAATACAATGGGTGTAGAGATGCACAACATTAGCGATAAAACTTGCCTGCTAGCTATTCAAGGTCCTAATGCTACGAAAATCTTGGAATCGCTTACAGATATTGACTTACTGAATATGAAATATTACAGCTTTGCTAAAGGTACATTTGCAGGCATAGATAATGTACTCGTAAGTGCTACAGGCTATACGGGTAGCGGCGGCGTAGAAATTTATTTTGAAGATAAGGATGATGATGCAGCTACCATTTGGAAGGCAATTATGGAAGTAGGTACGCCAAAAGGCTTGAAGCCAATAGGACTTGGTGCAAGAGATACCCTAAGATTAGAAAAAGGCTTTTGCTTGTATGGTAATGATATTGATGATGCTACTTCTCCATTAGAAGCAGGTCTAGGTTGGATTACGAAATTCACGAAAGAATTCACCAATAGTGAGGCACTAAAAGCGCAAAAAGAAGCTGGGGTAACCAAGAAGTTAGTGGGTTTTGAGATGCAAGAAAAAGGTATTGCAAGACACGGCTATGAGATCAAATCTTTTGATGGTGAAATTATAGGCGTGGTAACGAGCGGTACACAAGCACCTTCATTACAAAAAGCGATAGGACTAGGGTATGTGACTTCTGGTAGCAGTGCAGTAGGTTCTGAAATCTTTATAAGTATCAGAAATATGCTTACTAGAGCTACAGTTGTAAAAGTTCCTTTTGAGTAATATCATTCTTTAATATATGACAGCGACTAAACCTCAAATATACACAGCACTCTCGCCGGCATTGATGCATTTATATGATGCTACCGAGAGCATTGTTGTAATCATAGATATACTAAGAGCCACAAGCACCATTACCACTGCATTGTACAATGGTGCAGCCAAGGTAATTCCCGTGCTTACCGTACCAGAATGTATTGAGATAGGTAAAAGCTCAGGCGGTATAACAGCAGGCGAGAGAGATGGCCAAATAGCAGAGGGTTTATCTTATGGCAATTCCCCTTTTGAATATACTAAAGAATTTATAGAAGGAAAGACGCTAGTACTTACCACTACTAACGGTACCAAGTTACTCCACATGGCTCTTGAGAATGGTGCTCAAGAAATTATCATCGGCTCTTTTTGTAACCTTAGCGCTGTGTGTGATTACCTAATAGCTGCTAAGAAAAATATAATCCTTGGTTGTGCTGCCTGGAAAGATAAAGTGAATATAGAAGATACTCTTTTTGCCGGTGCTGTAATTGACCATATCAAAGAACATTTCGATATTAATTGCGATGCATCACAAATAGCACACACTCTTTATAATAATGCCAAGCAAGACTTATATGAGTTTATGAAAGTAAAAGAGGCTTCACATTATAACAGATTGACTGGCTTTGGGCTTACCAAGGATATACAGTATTGCCTTACTGCCGATACCTGCCCTATTGTGCCGAAGTATATGGAAGGGGAGCTAGTAATTACGAATTAAAAATTTAGAATTATTAATTTCGTTCAATTAGTTCCCTCATTTCTTAAA
>JBBRHK010000017.1:0-15667 GCA_038222815.1 Chitinophagales bacterium | reverse complement strand
GAGCAATGGCGAGAGAGAGGCAGTTGAAAGGTTGGAAAAGTAAGGAAAGAATCAAGCAACTAATTCAAAGAAATAATTATTCCTAGATCAACCGACTACCAAGCAGTGTGGTTTTTTAATTATTGTACTTTTCCAGTCGTTCTATTATTTTCTTGCAATTTTATTTTACTCCGATGTTATTAGAAATGTTCTAATATTAGCCTGACTGCGGAGCTAATAAAAAGATTCTTCCCTAAAACAGGTAATATTTGCCGCTGATGTATTTTTAATCAAGCACCTAATCCTAAAATCTTACTTTAGCTTTCACAATTAGCCTTCTTAAAATTATCAAACAGAATTCTTTAATCTACTACGGTATGAAAAAAATCACCCTTTGCATTGCAATCAGCTTCTTCGCTTTAAGCCTTACTGCACAACAATTATATACGCCCTACAATATTGCACAGGCTTATAAAAACGGCACTCGAAGTATGGATGGAAAACCTGGTAAAAACTATTGGCAAAATACAGCCGATTATAAAATCGATGTAAAGCTATCGCCGCCAAGCCGCACTATTACTGGTACAGAGACGATTGTATACACTAATAATAGTCCGGAGGATATTTCTAATCCTGTTATTAAGTTGATTCTAAATATTCACAAACCGGGTGCTGCAAGGCAAGGTGCAGCATCTCCTGACTATCTAAGTACGGGAATCATTATAGACAGATATACAGAAAATGGTAAAGAGAAAAAGCTTAGAGACGCAGGCGCAAATACTTCGCAGAGATTAAGTTTATCTAAACCACTTAAATCAAAAGAATCGGTGACGATGACTTTTGATTGGCATTATGATGTCTCTAAAGAAAGTGGAAGAGAAGGTATGTTAGATTCTACCTCTTTTTTCCTTGCCTATTTTTATCCTAGAGTCGCAGTTATGGATGACCTAGATGGCTGGGACACTATGACCTTTACTGATGCACAAGAATTTTATAATGATTTCAATAATTATGAGTTGAAGATTACTGTACCAAAGAATTTTTTGGTGTGGGCTACTGGAGAATTACGAAATACAAACGAAGTACTGCAACCAAGCTTTGCGGCAAAATTTGCTGCTTCTAAAACGTCGGATAAAACGTTAAATATAGTAACCCAAGCAGATCTTGATGCTAAAAACATCACTACACAAAACGCCACTAATACTTGGATATGGACGGCTAAAAATATTACCGATGTGGCTGCAGGTATTAGTGACCATTATGTATGGGATGCCGCAAGTGTGATGGTAGATAGTGCTACTAAAAGAAGATCAAGTGTACAAGCAGCCTATTTAAATGAGTCAGTAAACTTTAAAAAGTCAGTAGAGTATAGCCATCATTCTTTAGATTGGCTAAGTAACAATTGGCCAGGTGTAGCCTATCCATTTCCTTCAAGCACAATCGTGCAAGGGTTTGCAGATATGGAATATCCTATGATGGCAAATGATAGCCATATGCCTAATGAAACTATGCAAAGATTCGTGGCAGAACATGAAATAGCGCATTCTTGGTTTCCTTTTTACATGGGCATAAATGAACATCGCTATGGTTTTATGGATGAAGGTTGGACAACCGCATTTGAGAATTTAATCGCTAAGGTGGATTTGGGCGAGGAAAAAGCAGCAGATTTCTTTAAACAATTTAGAGTAGCAAATTGGGTATTGAATCCTAGTGACGAAACACAAATTCCTATTATTACACCAACAAATGTTTTGTCTGGTCAGGGTTTAGGCATTAACGAATATGGAAAGCCAGCGCTTGCATACTTAGGATTAAAGGATATGCTAGGAGATGTTTTATTTAAAAAGGCGCTGCACGGTTTTATGGATCGTTGGCACGGGAAGCACCCTATTCCTTGGGATATGTTTTATTCCTTCAATGATCTCACAGGCAAAAACCTAAATTGGTATTGGCAAAACTGGTTTTTCAGCAACTACTATCCTGATGTGGCAGTAAAGTCTGTAGCACCTACAGCAGCTGGCTTTACAGCGGTTATAGATAATGTTGGAGGATTTGCTATTCCTACAAATTTGATAGTGGAATACACAGATGGCTCTAAAGATAAAATACATCAAACGGCTGCCATTTGGGAAAAAAATCAAAAGCAAGCTACGGTAGTGGTGAGTACTAAAAAGAAAATTCAATATTTGAAATTGGATAACGGTATTTATATGGATGCTGATGAGACCAACAACAGCTGGGGTAAATCAAGCGAGAAAAAGTTTGATGCAAAAAGTATAAAGCCGGAATCTTTAGATAAAATATTAGGAGTTTACTCCTCGACTATCGTGCCTTTGAAAATAACGTTTACCAGAGAAGGGAATGTTTTAGTAGCAGACGTAGAGGGACAAGGAAAACAAAATTTAACCCAAACTGCAGATAATACTTTTGAAATGGCTGCTGCAGGTGCAGTATTCGTCTTTGCGGCAAATAGCAAAGAGTTTGTTTTAAGACAAGGCGGAGGGGAATACACATTCACTAAGCAGTAGTATTTTTTTCGCAACGTCTATTTAAATAGGCGTTGCGAAAAAAATAAAGTTATCAATGGGTATGTTTTAAAATTTCCACCTTACAAAAGCCTCCATAGCCTCGTACTCCGCTAACCCAAGCTTATCATAAAGTACTGCTGTGGCTGCATTACGTTTCTCTGCTCGTTCCCAAAATTCTCTTTTATCACTTCCTTGAAACACCACTCCGTCTTTCTGCGATTGATGTTTAAAGATTCCGTTCCTTTTCTTAAGTACTTGATCCGGACTAAGAGGCACCGCCATTTCTATTAAATCGATATCCCATTCTGCCCAGGCACCCTTATACAGCCATACCCAGCAGTTTTTCATAAAGTCTCGTTCCTTAAGTCTTCTCACCGCCTCAAATATACCATCAAGGCATACTTTATGCGTACCGTGGGGATCAGCAAGATCGCCAGCGGCAAAGATTTGATGAGGTTTTATTTTGTCAATTATATCTTCTATAATCTTAAAATCTTCTTCTCCGATTGGTTTTTTTTCTATCAATCCAGTTTCGTAAAAAGGAAGATTTAAAAAGTGTGCATTCTCCATTGGAATTCCTACAAAGCGACAGGTGTTTTTTGCTTCACCTCTTCTAATAATACCTTTTACATAACGAAGAGCTTGAGAGTCTATTTCTCCGTCTTTCTTTTCTTTAAGAAAAGTGAGTGCTTCGTTATATATCTTGTCCGCATCGGGGCTCTTAATATCGAACTGTGTGTTATAATCTTTTACAAATTCAATAAACCTAAATGCTTCGTCATCTGCTACCGCTATGTTACCACTAGTCTGGTAGGCTACATGTACCTCATGGCCCTGATCTACTAATCGCTGAAAAGTGCCACCCATAGATATGATGTCATCATCTGGGTGAGGGCTAAATAGCAGTACTCTTTTCCTTGAAGGCAACGCTCTCTCTGGTCTGTAAGTGTCATCTGCATTGGGCTTGCCACCTGGCCAACCAGTAATAGTATGTTGCAGTTGGTTAAATACTTGTATGTTTAAGTCGTGTACCTCTCCATATAATGCGAGGAGTTCACTTAGTCCATTTTCATTATAGTCATTCGCAGTAAGTTTTAAAATAGATTTATTGATGGCAATCGCTAATTGTGTTACAGCTTTTTTTATGAGCTTTTCATTCCAAATAACAGAATCGGTCAGCCAAGGCGTTTTCATTCTAGTAAGCTCAGAGGCAGCAGCATTATCTAGTATAAATATGCAGTTATTGTGCCCCTGTAGATAGGAAGCAGGTATAAACTCTGTAACTGGCCCTTCTACGGCTTTTTTTACAATACTTGCTTTCCCTTCACTTAATGCGACTAATACAATCCTCTTAGCTTTAAGAATAGTGCCTACACCCATTGTTATGGCTTTGCGTGGCACCTTATTAATAGAGCCAAAGTCGTACACAGCATCAGATCTGGTGACAAAGTCGAGCGTTATAAGCCTAGTAGCCGAGTTAATATGTGAGCCTGGTTCATTGAACCCAATGTGTCCATTACGTCCTATCCCCAAAAGTTGAAAATCTAAGCCGCCTAGCACTTCTATTTTTCTATCATATTCCTCGCAATGCTTTTTTAAAAAATCCTGGCTAATATTTCCTTCTGGGATATGGCAATTAGCAGGATTAATATCTATGTCTTTAAAGAAAAACTCCCACATATAATGCTTATAGCTTTGGCTAGAATCTGGGTTTAACTGGTAGTACTCATCTAGGTTAAAGCAAATTACATTTTTGAAACTTAGGCCTTCGTGTCTATGCTTTTGTATAAGCGCCTTGTAAATACTTTTTGGTGTAGCTCCTGTAGCTAGCCCCAGAATCGCAGGTTTCCCTTCGTTATTTTTATTTCGAATGATTATGGCGATTTCATTAGCTATAGCTTCAGATGCATCCGAAGCAGTGTTGCAAATTATTGTATGAATTTTCTCGTAAGAAAAAGTATTGGTAGATATATCTGTACTCATTTACTTTATAAGTATTAGGAAGAATTAGAAAATAAGTTTTATTAAGTTGGATAAATATATTATTTATGAAGGAAAGAATAGCAATTTGTTGTGCATTTTGTTTTTCACTTTTTTCTAAAGACTTCTAAAAGTAAAAATGGAGTGCTGTTTTTTTATTCAAAGAAAAAATCTGTTCTACCAGAATAGTAAAAATAAAAAAAGCGACCTCCTCAATAATGAGAAGGTCGCTTTTGTATAAAAGAGTTTACTCTTAGAAATTCAATCTTAAACCCATATTCATTCTCCATGTGCTACCAGCGGTAATCACACCTTCAAATGTCTTAGTAGGTAATTGACCGTTCACTAAGTTTAATCTGTAAGTAGCAGGTGTTGTTGCAGTAGGAGCAGTCGCTACTGCAAGAGGAGCAGCGTTATTAATCGTCGTCCTAGCAGAAACGCCCCAAGCACTGTTCAACATATTTGTAAAGTTTTCAATCTCCATACTTAATTGTAAGCCATAATTTCTATGCTTTGCAACTGGTAGGATATCTTGTAAAACTCTGAAATCAAGGTTGCTAAACCATGGTAATTTTGCACCATTTCTTTCTGCAACTTGACCTTGATGCTTACTTAAATATTTATCTTGTGCAATGTAATCAAAGAAAGCAGCACTTTGTTGTGCTGGAGTAAATACACCATTAGTTGCAAAAGTAATTTCACTTGGATTTTTAGGAATGTAGATTAGGTCATTAGTTCCCAATCCATCTTGGTTAAAGTCATTAGAGTATCTATAACTAAAACGACCTTGCTCAAAGCCAGTGTAAACTAAAGCAAAAGTAGTAGCAAAATATTTTGCATAACTAATTTTGTAAGAGCCATAAGCAACTACTCTGTTAGCAGTTCCAAAATCACTATAGCTAAGTCCTAAGTCATTGTTACCTCTTACACTTTGTACGTTACTCCAAGCACTTGCTGCCTGTGAACCAGGGTTACCACTTACGTCAAATGACTCTGTGTGTGTGTAAGCAGCTGAGAAATCCCAACCTTTACTAAATCTTTTGCTGATTTGAGCAGTAAAGATTCCAGCACCACCTCTATCAGTATTAGTAAGAACCATTGCCTCAGCAATTGAAGTATTAATTCTTCTTGTGGCTGTAGTATTTCCAAACAATGGTCTTGAACCAGCACCTGCAGTTGTTCCTATTGCATTTCTCTGATTTGCATTGTATTGTAATAATGCATTGATGTCTTTGTTGTAGATACCTTCTAATGTCAAAGTCCAGTCTTTACCTAGTTTCTTATCCACTGCAGCACTCAAACGGAAAACCTGTGGCATTTTGAAGTCCTTATCTACTACCGCAATTGATCCTGGAGAAGTAACTCCTGGTGCAGATGAGAAATTACCTACATAAGCATTAGGGTCAGGATTGAACGTATAACCAGGAAGACCAGCAGCATTAAACAACTCAACAGTATTTTGAATTACACCACTATTACTTGGCTGGTTTGTAAACCATACGAAAGGAAAACGACCTGTAAAGATACCTGCACCACCTCTGATGATTAGATCTTTGTTACCTAGTACGTCATAGTTTACACCTACTCTTGGGCTAAAATAAGTCCTCTCTTTTGGCCAATTTCCTACGTCAAGTTTCAGCGGATTGCCATCTAGATCGTTGAAAGTTAGTGCAGCTATAGCTGGATTAGCTGTTAGTTGATTTTGGAATAATGGTCTGTCTAATCTAAGACCTGCAACAAGTTTTACTTTGTTGTTTACACTTATTTCATCTTGTGCGTACACACTAGCTTGACCAAAATCCAACTCTACAAATGGTTTTTGACCTGCATAAGGATAAGTAAGGCCGTAAGCAACAGGTAATTGGTTAGTCAAGAAAGCATTTACAGAACTAAAGCGGTAGTAGCTTGTGCCATAACGTAAAAACTGATTTTTTACATATATATTTTCGTAAGCAACACCAGCTGTTAAGCTATGTTTTCCTAGGTTAGCAGTGAAGTTATCATTAAAAGTTAACGTGTTATTTTGCACATTGTTTCCAAAAGAAAATAATTCATAACCAGCAGAAATATAGCTATCTCCACCCTGCAATATATCTATGAAAGGAAAAGGCGAAGATTTGCTGCTTCTCTTAGGGTCGTTAGCATTTGTATAAGTAGCTAAGAATTGGTTGGAGAATTTAGAATTAAAATTACTCTTTAATTCAAAAGCATATGAAGAAAGTACATTAGTGTTAGCATAGTTAGAGTTTTCATAACTCATACTATTTCTGCTCCATCTGTTACTAGCAAACCTAGGGTTAGGAGAGCTAGTGCCATTTAATAATTGATCATCATCTGTCTTTGAATAGTTGTATCTAAATGAAGCAGTATGTTTTGAGCTGATATTCCAGTCTATTCTTCCTAGTATCTTTTGATTTGCAGTTAGAAAGTTTCCAAGATTTTCGTAGGCACCCGTTTCATAACCAAAAGAAGTTCTCAGATAATTACTTACAGCATCTAGGTCGGTAGCTAAAGTACGAGAAGTATTTGCATCTGCAGCTACACCAGCTCTTGTAGCTTTCCAGTTAACACCTGGCACATCTACAGTTACTTTCTCTGCATTTACAAAGAAGAATAATTTGTTCTTAATGATTGGACCGCCTATCAAAGCACCATACGTTTTTGAGCTAGACTTAGTAAGAGCAGGAATTGGTTTGCCATTTGCTTCTCTTCCTATTAATCCTTGATCCCTAAGGTAAGTATAAGCACTTCCTTTGAATGTATTAGTACCTCTTTTAGTAGTCGCATTGATACCAGCTCCTGTAAAATTTGCTTGTCTTACATCAAAAGGACTTACACTTACAGAGATTTCATCTATCGCATCCAATGATATTGGAGAAACCGCACCTCCTGGTAGTGGGTTACTGCTAAGACCAAAGTTGTTATTAAATGCAGCACCATCTATCTGGATATTATTGTATCTACCATCACGACCACCAAAACTACTACCACCACCTGCTTGAGGCGTAAGTGTGGTAAGATTACTGATACTTCTGCTAATGTTTGGTACAGTCGTAATTTGTCTCTGACCAAAGTTGGTACTCGTACCAGTCTTAATAGTACGAGAGGTCTTAGTAGAAGAAACCACTACAGATTCTAACTGAGTAGTGTTACCCTCTGCATAGAAATCTACGCTTTCAGAGTTACCAAGTTGCAGGAAAATATTTTCCTTTGACTTAATGGTTTGACCCACAAAAGTTACTTCAAGAGTGTAAGGTCCGCCCGGGTTAAGATTAGTAAGATCATATCTACCATCTTTACGAGACTTTGTAAATCTAATAAAGCCTGTACTAGAATTACTTAATTTAATAGTAGCTCCTTCAAGCCCTTCATTTTTGTCGCTCAAAATCACACCAGTGATAGAACTGGTAGTAACCTGTGCTAATAGTCCCAATGGGAGTATAAAAAGCACAACGATCAGAGTGTAAATTCTCTTCATTTTAAATAAGTGTTTGTTTTGAACCGCAAAGAAACATAAAAATTGGCGATTCTTTCACTTTTTATATTAACAATTTGTAATCAAATTTTCACATCACCCGTATTCTTTATGAACGAAATGGGCTATTTTTTGTTAATATGACTAAGTAATAGGTAGAAAATTAAAGATTGTACCTTTGCAGCGCTTTTAAATAGGCTTTTTTAAAAAATTAAATTGAACGATGCTCCACAAGATAGAAGAGGCAATAGAAGATATTAAGAATGGTAAGTTAGTTATAGTCGTAGATGATGAGGACAGAGAAAACGAAGGTGATTTCATCACGGCAGCTGAGAATGCTACTCCGCAGGTAATCAATTTTATGAGTACACACGGAAGGGGTTTAATCTGCGTGGCTGTTACCGAGGAGGCTTGTAAGAGGTTTGACCTACAACCAATGGTTACAGATAATACATCTACTCACGAAACTGCATTCACCGTAAGTATTGATTTGCTTGGACAAGGCTGTACTACTGGTATTTCTGCACAGGATAGATCTAAGACGGTACTTGCGCTTGTAAACCCCGAGACTAGGGCTAGCGATTTTGGACGCCCTGGACATATTTTCCCCTTGAAAGCTAAGAAAGGTGGTGTACTTCGCAGACCCGGCCACACAGAGGCAGCGGTGGACTTACCAAGAATGGCTGGTCTTAATCCTACCGGCGTTTTGGTAGAAATTATGAACGAAGATGGCTCTATGGCTAGATTACCAGAACTTAGAGAATTAGCTAAGAAGTGGGATTTAAAAATTATTTCCATAAAAGATTTGATTGCTTACAGACTAGAAATAGAATCTTTAATAGAGAAGCAGGTAGAAGTAGATATGCCTACAAAGTATGGTAATTTTAAACTGATTGCTTTTAACCAAGTAAATACAGATCAAGTACACCTTGCAATCGTGAAAGGTAGTTGGTTGCCAGATGAAGCTGTAATGGTAAGGGTGCATAGTAGCTGTGTTACTGGTGATATTTTAGGTTCTTTGCGTTGCGATTGTGGCGAGCAATTACACACTTCATTAGAACAAATAGAAAAGGAAGGGCAAGGTGTGGTGTTATATATGAATCAAGAGGGTAGAGGTATAGGACTTGTGAATAAGTTAAGAGCTTATAAATTGCAGGAAGAAGGATTGGATACAGTGGAAGCAAACCTTGAACTAGGTTTCGATATGGACGAAAGAGATTATGGAGTGGGCGCACAAATTCTTCGCTCAATTGGCATTAGTAAAATGAAGCTGATGAGTAATAATCCTAAGAAAAGGGCTGGCTTACTTGGTTTTGGGCTAGAGGTGGTAGAAACAGTGGCAATTGAAAGTGTTCCTAATATACACAATGAAAAATATCTAAAAACGAAGAGAGATAAAATGGGGCATAATATTCTTGAAGGACTAAAATGATGATTTTCAAACTAGACTTCTAAAATGTTTTTTAAACTTAGATAACTTTTAATCTTACCACATTTTGAGAGGTGTTTTTTACAAGAAAAAATGTAAATACATTTATTGTAGCAACTGCCAATAATTATTTTTGTGTATTGCTTCAAATTTATGGTGAGGGTATTTATTGCTAAATGTTGTACTCAATCTTGCTTTGGATTTTATCATTCCACTTTATCTCTTAGGTAAAGAGGGTGCAGTCTTTTTAGTAACCGCATATCTATTTAAAACCGTTTTAGGCCCATGTAATATCTCTTGGATGAAGTGTAGCTATAAATTCATTGGCATTGCCAACTCCAAGCTTTATCATTTCTTTCATAACAAGGGGATCAAAACTTAAGCCACCAGGCCCGCCATCGAGTGGTGTAGATGGGCGAAAGAAATGCATTTTTATTGGTACTTTTTCTTGATAGGGACTTTCTAATCCTCGTACATCAAAATATTCGTTTACATTTTCTGTACTGATGCCATCTCTCTTCATTTTCTTTTTTACGGAGTCAATATAGTGCAGGGCATCATTAAATTGCATCGGCACAATCAAATCATTTTTACCTACGTCGTCTGTAAAAATATCTATCGTTTTCATTAGTATAGAAAATAAATCTTTGTATTCTTTTGTGTCTATCTCTTTTTTTCCACTGCTGAGTAGAATGGTAAAGATTTCTGTTGCGCCATTATCAATCGCCATTTGAATGCCTGCGTATTCTCTCACTCCTCCATCCACATATTGAAAGCCAGGGTTAGCGGCATTGGGTAAAAACTTATCTACTTTTATGGGCTGCATAAATACTGGCTGGCTGGCAGATGCTAATACAGCTCTACGAAAATGATTGGCATTTTCTATTTTTCTAGTTTCATAACGGGTTGCAGTAACAGGATTTTCTGCGGTGGTAAATACTACTAATTCCTCTGTCTGTAAGCAAACGGTAGTAAGATAAATATCTTTACCTGATGTTTTTATTTCTTCATAAAATTGATCTGAGATAGTAAGCTCAAGCAGGTCTTGTAGAGGACTTGCATCAAAAATACTTACCTCATTAAGTCTGTCACCAAGCCTTGCTGTATTTACTATGTTTTCTGTTTTTTGATTGCTATATAAGGTCTCAAGACTAGCAATATCTTTCATAGCTAATAGTGGCGCCATCAAAGAGCCAGTGCTTGTGCCCACTATCATATCAAAATCTAAATTGGGATATACCTCAAAAAGTCTTTTAAGTACGCCTACGGCAAATGCCCCTTTAGATCCACCACCACTTATTACAATTGCCCTACTCATATTTTTGTATTTAGATGTTATAGTTCTTTCAGTACTTTTCTTAATTTACTGATACGAATACCAATACTATTCTGAAACCACCATGTATTTAGATGATAGTCTCGATGTACAGAAAATCCAACAACTATTTTGTTTAATAAATCTGCATTTACAGCTCCTCCAAAAAGACGCTCTTGATTAGTACCCCACAAATGGTCTAAATTTATATGTAAATTTCCTCCGCTACCAAATGATTTAAGATTAAAAGATTTTATTTTGAAAGAAACTGTAGGGCCTACTGCTGCTTGCAATTGGTTGCCAGTATAATAAACGTCAGCAATCAGGCCAGCTCTAATTTTATTTTTTACGATGGTATATTGCGGCACTACCTGTAAGGCGCCTACATATAAATTGGGTGATGAGTTTAGTTGGCTTACCATCCCGTTATGCAACTTTAAGTGCATAATAAATTCTTTAGGAAATTCATTGTCAGTTTGCGCTATGCTTACCTCTGTAAAAGGCAAGCCCAATAAGAACAATACTATATATTTCACTAGACTATTTATTTAGCTTCGTAAATATAAACAATAAAAAAAATTATAATAGAGAAAAGGAGCAACTTCTCAGTCGCTCCTTTTCAGTAAAATATTTTAATCAAAAACTATTGTGCAGCATATTTATCACTGTATTTTTTATACAATTGCTTTTGCTTGTTATCAAGATTAATGCTGCGCCCTTGTATTAAGGCAGTTGTGATATCATTTGTTCTCATATCTAAAATATCACCAGTACTTATTACTATGTTGGCATCTTTTCCTATTTCGATACTTCCCGTGCGACTGTCAATTCCAAGAATTTTTGCAGCATTTATTGTGATGGCAGATAAGGCTTGCTCCTTGGTAAGTCCATAAGCAGCGGCTGTACCAGCATTGAATGGAAGATTCCTGCCAAAATGCTTGTCATCAATATCTGTAATGCAATAAGTAACCCCGGCAGCTTGTAAAGCAGCAGCGGTCTTAAAAGGTTGATCTACGTCATCATCATCTGCTGTAGGGAGTCTGTGCAACTGCTCTAATATTACAGATATATTATTACTCTTAAGCAATGGAGCAATTTGAAAGCTCTCACTAGCACCTACTAGCACAAGCTTGCATCCAAATTCTTTTGCAAAGTCAATAGCCACAAGCATTTCTTTTACAAGCTCACAGTGTATATACAAAGTTTGGCTTCCATCAAATAATCCTTTTACTCCTTCAAATTTCAAATTCATTTTATCATGTTTCGCCTCTTGTTGGTAAGTCTTTGCCGTTCTTAAGAAAGCCTTGATATTTTCAATATTATCATAACTTCTTTTTAGAGGGTTCTCATTATTTGTAGGCGCATTTCTACCTCTTCTCACAAGCAATGATGGCATTCTTATATGGATGCCTTCATCTACTTTGTAGCCAGCATCTTCATAATCCCAAGCATCTAGTTGTACTACACTGCTAGAACCAGCAATCAAGCTTCCCTCGGGTACAATTTGCGCTAGCAGTACACCATTGTCCCTTACAGTATTGGTGATTTTACTATTAGCATTGTAAGCAGATATGGCTCTAACATTTGGATTAAGGTCTCCTATCTCGCTATAATCATTACTGCCTTTTACACCACTTACTACTTCTCTAAGACCTATTGTGCTATTGGCTAGTATTAGTCCAGGATATACTTCTTTGCCTGTAGCATCTATTATTTTTGCATCTGTACTGGCATTGATATTTTGCCCGATAGCAGTTATTTTACCATTCTCTATTTTGATAGATGTATTGGCCATTACTGAACCCGTACCTGTATGAACATTACCATTTTTAATAATAGTAGTTCCTTTGAAGGCAGGTGAGGCACTCATGTTATCTTGTGCCAACAAGCTACTGCTAAAGGCCAAGGCTAGTATAGCAGTTATATATTTTTTTATCATTATCGTTGCTTAAAGTAGTTTTTTTAAATAGTTTTATTCTCCGCTGATTGTACCTTCTTCATCTAAAATGCCGTGGGCGTGACCGGCTTCATCGCAAGTATTTACAAGTCGGAAGCTCGGCGTAGCAGGTCTTGTAGCACCGCCGCCTTTTTTCTCATCTATCATTTTATTGATAAGTCTTGCTCTTTCCTTTTTGATGTCTTCCCTTAGAAGCAAATCCTTTTTTCTATCAAAATAAATGCGACCATCCACCATTGTAACTTCTGCTTTCGCATAAATACTAAGTGGGTTGTCACTCCATAAAACTAAATCTGCATCTTTTCCTTTTGCTATACTACCTGTTTGGTTTTGTATGTGCAACATCGTAGCCGGATTGATCGTTACCATCTTCAACGCATCTTCTTCTTTCATTCCACCATACTTCACACTCTTTGCTGCCTCTTGGTTTAATCTTCTCGCCATTTCTGCATCATCACTATTGATAGCTACATTTACTCCCACCTTACTCATAATAGCTGCATTGTAAGGAATTGCATCTTGTACTTCTAGCTTATAATTCCACCAGTCACTGAAGGTGCTTGCTGCAGCACCGTGTGCTTTCATTTTGTCTGCCGCCTTGTAGCCTTCGAGTATGTGTGTGAATGTGTTTATTTTAAATCCAAATTTTTCTGCCATACGAATCGTTTCTACTATCTCGCTATTCACATAACTGTGGCAAGTGATAAATCTTTTTGAGTTCATTATCTCTACTAGCGCATCAAGTTCTAAATCTCTTCTTACGTTTTTGGCTCCTGTACCTTTCAATGCTTTTTCATAATCTTTTGCTCTGCTAAATGCATCCCATTGTACTTGTTCTACGCCCATTCTTGTGTCCGGAAAACGAGTATTGGTCTGAGATGGAGTACGTTTTACATTTTCTCCCAAAGCAAATTTTATAAAGCCATCTGCTCCTTTGAATTTTAAATCATCATCATTAGCACCCCATCTTAGTTTTATTAATTGTGTTTGTCCGCCTATTACATTGGCGCTACCATGTAGTATATGAGATGTTGTTACGCCACCAGCCAACTGCCTGTAAATATCTACATCGTCTGGGTCAATATTATCGCTTATGCGTACCTCAGAGGTTACTGATTGTCCTCCCTCATTTACAGAAGCTGTTGCAATATGAGAATGCTCATCTATAATACCAGGCGTTAAATGCTTACCTGTTCCATCTATAATTTTAGCATTATTGTCAGAAAGATTTTTTCCTATCGCAATAATTTTTCCAGCTTTTACAAGTACATCTGTCGCTGGTAAGTTTCCTTCTTTTTCACTAGTCCATACAGTAGCATTTTTAATTAAAAATGTTTCTTGTTCTGGTTGTGTTGTATTTCCGTAAGGCCCGTTAGGATAGGTAAGAGCTGCGCCAATAGCTGCGTATTTTTTTGCCTCGTCTTTTTTCTTTTCTTCCAAAGGCTTCGTCATCTTCGCAGTCCACAATACTTTGTTGCCAAGGCTATCTGTTCCGTTTCCTTGCCAGCCGTCCTTGTAGCTTACGCCACTTAACTTGTAACCACTTTTTATTTTTTTGCCTTCGGTAAATGAAAGTTTTATACTGTTGCCATCAAAAGAAAATTTCGCTGCTACAGTATCTTGTAAGAGAATATTGGCAGCGGTTGCAGATTTTACTTCTGCACTAAATTTCTTTAATCCTGTTGCCCCCATAACCTCAATGTCATATAAGCCAGCAACACCAGTGGTTGCATCATCTTTTACCACATATTTTTTTCCTTGCACCCAGTTTTGAAGTATGTTTGTTTTCTCATTAAAGATGGGGCCATCTGTTATGAAAAAGTTTGCCCACTTGCCTGCATCTAAACTTCCTACTTCATTAGAAATATTCAAAAGAGCAGCTGGTGTTTTAGTCAATGCATCCATAGCAGTTGCCTCTGGTAGGCCATAGTGAATGGCTTTACGAAGATTGGGTAAAAATTCTTTCGGTGATTTTAAGTCTGAGCTTGTAAGGCAAAAACGAATTCCTGCTTTTGATACAGCGGCAAGATTGGCTGGAGCCATTTCCCATTGCTTCATTACGCTAAGACTCACTAGGCGTGCATCGTTAGGGTCTTCTACGTCCATCCCCTCTGGAAATGCTAGAGGAAAAATTAATACGGCATTGGTATTTTTAATATCCGCTATTCTTTCATAAGCATCTTGGTCTGCTTTAATAATATATTGTACGCCAAATTCATCACCCACTCTGTCTGCCCTTACTACATTCCATTTAGACCCCGCATCAAAAATTTGCGGTAGTAATAAGTTTTCATTAAATGCCTGCAAACTAAGATTGATGCCTTCTCCTTGATTAGAATTTTTGTACCATTGCGCATCTAAGAAATTTTGCCTTAACAATGCAATGCTACCCATTAAACTCCCTGGATAACTTTGGGTGCTAGTTCCTTTATTGAAAGAATAAAAAGCAGCAGCTTTTGTTTTTAAAATGGCCATATTATCGCTCTCTGCATTTAGCGTAGTCACAACTCCTGTTCCTCTGGCAATTCCATCTTGTATGTGCGTGAGTACGGTGCCAAAGCCAGCATCCATAAGGGCTTTGGCTTGTGCCTCGTTACTTGTAAATACATCGGCAGCGTTAGCTTGTGTTTTTATTGCTTGATTCCAACCATAAGCACCTTTGGTGTTAGATGTAAGTTGAGCAGCTCCAAAGAAATTAAAACCCCCTGCATCTCTTTTTGGAGTAGCTATGCCGTAGCTGCTAAAAATATCAATGAAGGAAGGATATATATATTTACCTTTTAAATCCACTACTTCAAAGCCTGGCGGAATAGCAATATTTTTTCCTATTGAAATAATTCTACCATCTCTAATAAGTAGGGTAGAGTTAGCGGTAACAATATTATCTTTTACCGCATTGGCATTAGTAAATGCTACTGCGCCAGTCCTGTTATCCGCTACTCCATTAACAGAGAAGGTTTCTTGAGCCTTGCTCATTTTAGAAAGCAATGCAAAACTTACGATA
>JBBRHK010000016.1:0-16009 GCA_038222815.1 Chitinophagales bacterium | reverse complement strand
ATCCGCTAGTGAAATCTCATTACCAACAGATTTATATTTTATTGTTGCGGAGTCATAAGCTGACAGAGCCAAGATTTTTGCACCGCTTTCCAAATATAAATTCCCAATTTTTTCCCAAGCCTTTGCCTCCGAATTTTTTTGTCCAGTCTTTTGCCTCAGTTCAATAGATTTCTTTTGAGACTCTACTGCTTTATCATATAGTCCTTGATTTAAATAGCTCTCACCATCCAATGAGTAACAGTAACCTACATTATTCAAGTCTCCAATTGCAAGGGACTTTTGGCGGGAGGAATCGCTATACTTGATGCTTGTGCTGTAATCTCCTTTTAAATAGTAGCTGTTAGCAATGTCGCTTAGTACATCTGCCCAGTTTAACGTATCGGCGTATTTTTTATAAATTCTTGCAGATTTCTCAAAGTTAACTAACGCTAAATCGGTAAGACTTTGTTCATTTTGAATTTGTCCAATTACTTTATAATGGCTAGCATTTTCTAGCACTGCATCATACGAATCCAAAGCTATATTTACCTCAATAAGTTCTTTATAAATATTTACCGCCTTTTCATTATCGCCATTTTTTTTAAAAACTGTTGCTTGGAATTTATATCTGATATTTTTAAAGAAATTGTAATCCGACTCATCAAGATCATTTTTGTACAGCTCTATCAGTCTATTAAATTCGTCAAGACATACAATCGCTTTGTTGATTTGTAATCCCTCAACAAGACAATTTGACTTTTTAGCTAGAGCTTGCAATTCACTCATTTTTGATTTTCCCAATTTGGCGTAATAAATAGCAGAATCACATAGCACAGCCGCTTCATTATATCTACTTTGCACCTGTTCTAGTTGTGCCCTAGCTAACCAGTAGCTAGACTTCCCTATTGTGTCATTCACAGTAGACGCTACCTCTTTGGCGAATGCTAGTAGTTCATTTGCCTCTTCAAAATTTTCATCATCTATAAATTTGATAGCTTCATCCACAATTGATTTAGAGTGTCTATCTTTTATAATATCCTTTTTATACTTTATTATTTTTTGAAGAAAAACAGTCTTGTTTTTGTAGAAAGGCATCAATTTGTCTATAACTTCTTTATGACTTTTTGGTGCGTCATTTATTAGCCAAGTTGCATACGTTTCTGAGTACCTATATTTATTGCCAATATACTTACCTGGAAATGAATACACAAAATAGAGAAAGCTCTCTAAGTCTTCTGTCTTTGGAGCTTTCATCATATCCATAACAGATAGGCCTACAAAATTACCTGTGGTCATTTTTACTGAAAGATTATCACCTTGTTCCGTGCCTGCAATCCAATCTGTAATCTCCAAAAGATTTGTGCTTGCAACTTTAAAAACTGAATCTTTTAATTGATCGTTGTCATTATAAATTACATTCTTCAGTGAGTAAAGACTTTCCTTATAATTTGTTTCTAGAAAAATATTATTAAAAGCCAAGAACGAAAGTATAGTCCTGCTTTTAAGTTTTGGTACTTTAATGCCAACCTCTACCAAATCGCCGATAACTAGCGCCTCTTTTATGTCATTTAATTTTATCAAGCATAAAATAATAGAGTCACTTTTTACCACTCTTCCAGATCCTAAATGTTTAAATGATTTGTCAGTGTTCTCGTTTTTCATATATTTTTGAAAGCCACTCACATAGTTGCCTATTTTCACTCCAAGTCCATCGGCACCTACTATCGAAACAACAGCAGAATCATTTTCTATGTACACGTCGTTTATTTCAAAAAATATTTTTTTAAATTCCGCTTCTTTTGATTGTGCATTTCCTTCTACGTAAAAAGCACTAATCAAAATAATTAGCAAAAAAGCTTTTAAAATCTGTTTCATAATATTTTATTTTACAATAAAGCTGGCACTTATTATTCCTATTTCTTCTGCCTTCACATTAGCTACTTCTCCTCTTGTTGAATTGGCAGAGCGTTCATTCATTACATCATCCATTACGGCTTGGAAGGATTGCATTTCTGCTCTAGTAATTCGGTTCTCAAACACGGAGCGTAAATCCATCGGCTGTTTGGTGACAATAATTTTTAAAGTTTCTACACCTTTTGGTGAGCCTTGGCTTACAGCCAATCTCCTAGTTATAGAAGCATTACTTTGTACAAAATAATCTGCTGGCTCTTTACCCTTGTAAGGATACAATATTTCTACAGTATTGTCTGGGTATATATCTAATACAGTGTAGTAAAGGCTTTCATTACTTTTATTATCTATTTGCAAAGCATATTTTTCTCCATAGCCAAGTTCTAATCCAGTTGCCGCTTCTGCACTTCCATCTTTAATAATGCTTGCTTTTACCAGCGGCGCAAATACGCCCCCATCTGGCAATGTGCGCAAATATTTTATTCTTGCTTCCTGTTTGATTTTTTTGCTTAGGCTTGCTTTTCCAGCTTCGTTTAACGTATCTCGTTTGTCAAAGCTTGTATTCCAAACCAATTTATTATTTCTATCTCTTAGATTTAGAATTTCTTGACCCTCTACAGTTTTTATATCCAATTGGAAATCCGCTTGATCAGACAAAGTAACCGTATTTGATTTCGTAAGATAAGATTGCACCTGATTTTTTATTACGGCCAAACTTTTATCTGTGCCATCCGTTCTAATACTAAGGGCTGGTATTAATATGCCATAGTTTTCTTCTTCTGGTACTATTTCATAAAGTGTTGTGGCATCTAGTATTTTTTCTGCTTGTGCAATACTTCTAAATGTTTCTACTCTTTTGATTACAGCAGTAGTAAAAACTTCTTTCTCGCCTGCCCTGTAAACTTTACATTTAATACCCTCTGCCATGTTATCCATTGAACCTCTGTCAATGCTAAAAATATTTGACGTTTTATCGCCAGGTTCCTTGGCAATCATACTAGCATAGATGTTTGTATTTGAGCCAGCATAACTACCGCTAAAAATAATTTGGTTGCCATCACCTTCTATCATCGGAATTTGATCTGGTATATTTCCTTGTATAGAAAGGCGAATCTTGTCGAACAAATACTTGTAACTGCTACCAGCTGGTACTTCACTCATTGCTTTATAAAAAGAATAACTCAAAGAACCCACTTCTTCATCTCCTGCTTTTATTTGCTTGTTTACTTGATTGGGCGAAGAGGCACTAATCGTTACCATATTAGATGCCGTTTCATTTATGCCATCCAAAAAACTCATTTTTTTGTCAAAGCCACCAAGATTGATAACACCATCTAACGGATTCTCAGGATCAGGGAAGGGGATAGGCTCACCTCTGCTTACTGCAAAACTTTCATCTCTTGTGCCGGTACCAGAGTGGCAGGCATCTAGCATAACTAAAAGACTTCCATTAATTCCAATATTTTTCCTAATCGCATTCAGTTTTTTTCCTAAATCATCATCTCTTAGGTGGTTTTCTCCTTTGTATTTTCCAGGCTTATATTTCGCCATTGCATCATAGGCCAGCAGTGCTTCATCATAGCCATCATCTTCATCTTGCCCAAGCTCAATAGTTTTTTGATCTCTTATTTGCTGTCCGTGGCAAGAAAAATGTACTACTACAATATCGTTAAGTTTTGATTTTGCAATGAGTGCATCTAGCGCAGCAATGATACCCTTTATAGTAGCTTGCTCATCTTTTAAGGTATCAATATTTTCGTCTTTAAAATTATTTTTGTGTAGAGCTGCTTTTATATATTTCACATCATTTAAAGAAGCGATAGGAGGAATCTTACTTTCTGGATTGTAATTGCCAATAGCAACAATCAATGCTCGCTTCTCTTGAGCCAGTATTGGCGAACTAAAGAGAAAAACTAAGTTAAGTAGGAAAAGATATTGCAAAAAGTTACGCATAGCATTTGAGTTTTAAAAAAGGTACAGGGGTAATCATTTAGATGATGATAATGTGTAGAAATTTACACAAAACATTATTGAAACAATTGTCAATATCTAAAGAAACCAAATAAGCAGTTTTGCTTAAGTATATTATTTTTTAAAAATGTTATAGGGGTAACACTACAAATCTATTGTTTTTATGGAGATTTTTCACAATTATAGTAAGGTTCTTTTAGCGTACTCTCAAGCATGTTAAAAATTTGGAATGAGATTATGTCAACTTAGTAATATTATGATCAACTCTACAAATTCCGTAGTTTGGCAATTTATATTATTCCAGCTGAGGTTATTGCTTAAGAATATTTATGTCACTTGGTATTAATTTGTAGGTAAAGGATATATTTTAGTCCTGTTCTCTAAAAGCCCCTATCTGCATCAGCTTTAACAGAATGAAATTTCTCTCCTTTGCCTTGCTTAGCTGTCTAAGTATTGTTTATACTGATGTAGTATTTTCGAAAACAGAATTCACCTATTTCTCTATAGGTGAATAAGTTATTTAGGAATGCTGAAAAAATTTGATATATCGATTAAATGTTACTACTTTTGCCGCCCCAAATAGTTCTTAAAGGATATAGGTGGGTAAAACCACCAATGGGAGTTCTTGCAATTGTAAGGACGTTATAACCAAAAAACAAAACAATGGCTAAAGAAATTACAGGCTATGTTAAACTCCAATGTAAAGGAGGACAAGCCAACCCTGCACCGCCAATCGGGCCTGCATTGGGTAGTAAGGGTATCAACATTATGGATTTTTGCAAGCAATTCAATGCAAGAACTCAGGATAAACCCGGAAAAGTACTACCAGTATTGATCACCGTGTACGGTGACAAATCATTCGACTTCGTTATTAAAACTCCTCCTGCTGCAGTCCAATTAATGGAAGCTGCTAAAATTCAGAAAGGTAGTAAAGAATCTAACCGTATTAAAGTAGGTAAGGTTTCTTGGGCGCAAGTAGAAGAAATTGCAAAAGACAAAATGGAAGACCTTAACGCATTCGATATGCACAAAGCAATGAGTATGATTGCTGGTACTGCAAGAAGTATGGGTCTTACTATGGATGGACCTGCTCCTTGGGAGAAAAACTAATTAGACAACCTATCCTGATAAATCGGGATTTTAAATTTTTTTATAAAAATGATTACTAAAAAAAGAAAAATAGCAAACGCTAAGGTTGACGCTGACAAAGCATATTCGCTTAAAGAAGCTTCTAACCTAGTAAAAGAATTAAACTGTACAAAATTTGATAGCTCTGTAGATCTTCACGTAAAACTTGGTGTAGATCCTAAGAAAGCAGATCAGGCAATTAGAGGTACAGTATCTCTACCGCACGGTACAGGTAAAACAAAAAAAGTATTGGTACTTTGTACACCAGATAAAGAAGCAGAAGCTACAGCAGCCGGCGCTGATTATGTAGGTCTTGATGAGTATATCACTAAGATAGATGGTGGATGGACAGATATTGATGTTATTGTAGCTACACCATCTGTAATGCCTAAAATAGGTAGATTAGGTAAGGTGCTAGGTCCACGTAACTTAATGCCAAATCCTAAAACTGGTACAGTAACAAATGATGTTGCTGGTGCAGTTACAGATTTGAAAGGCGGTAAAATTGCATTTAAGGTAGATAAAGTGGGTATCATCCACGCATCTATTGGCCGTGTAAGTTTCTCTCCTGAGAAAATTGCTGAAAACAGCCAAGAATTAATTAATGCTATCATCAAATTGAAGCCACCTACTTCTAAAGGTCTTTACCTTAGAGGTGTAAGTATGGCTTCATCTATGAGCCCTGGCATTATGGTTGACACAAAATCTGTTCTAAACTAAATCTAATTGTAACACAAAACCAATGAAGATTGGTCAACTATTACGAACAGATTTTACAAAATAATTGAAATGACAAAACAAGAAAAAAATGAGGTGATAGATTTGCTGAAAGGCAAGTTTTCTCAATACGAAAATTTCTACATTGCAGATACAGAAAGTCTTACTGTAGCGCAGATAGGTAAATTACGTGGCCATTGCTTTGATAAGCAAGTAGAAATGAAAGTGGCTAAGAATACTCTAATCAAAAAAGCACTAGAAAGCCTAGATGCAGAAAAATATGCAGGTGTATATGATTCTTTGCATAAAGTAACTGCGCTTATGTTTAGCGATAATCCTAAAGAACCAGCGGTTATCCTTAGCAGCTTCCGTAAGGAAAGCAAGGGTACTAAGCCAGAACTTAAGGCAGCATTTATTAACGGTGATGTATTTGTAGGTGATGATCAGTTGAAGAAATTGACAGAGATCAAAACTAAGAATGAGTTGATAGGTGAAGTTATTGGATTGTTACAATCTCCTATACAAAGAGTATTGGGTGCGTTACAAAACAAGGACGCAGAAAAGGCAGCAGAAGAAGCAGCACCAGTTGCAGAAGCTCCAGTAGCTGAAGCAGTTGCAGAAACTCTACCTGCAGACGCTAGCGCATCAGCGGCACAAGCAGCGGTTGAAGCAGCACCAGCGGCAGAAGCTCCAGCAGCAGAGGAAACTCCAGCAGCAGAAGAAGCTCCTAAAGCAGAAGGTGAAGCACCAGCAGCAGAGTAATTAATTTTTTAGTGAATGGTTATGCAAATAACCTTACTATATAAACAATTTTTTTAAAAAACAACTCCGCCGGAGTATCTGTAAACACAGGACAATGAAGGCGGAAAAAATGTAAAAACAAACATTATGGCAGACGTAAAAGCATTAGCAGAAAGCCTAGTAAACCTTACCGTTAAAGACGTACAGGAACTAGCAGAATTTTTAAAGACTGAGTATGGTATCGAACCAGCAGCAGCAGCAGTAGTAATGAGCAGCGGTGGAGAAGCAGCAGCAGTAGAAGAGAAAACATCTTTTGATGTTATCTTGAAAGCAGGTGGTCCTAACAAACTAGCGGTTGTAAAAATCGTTAAAGAATTAACTGGTCTTGGACTTAAAGAAGCAAAAGATCTAGTTGATGGCGCACCAAAGCCAGTTAAGGAAGGTGTTGATAAAGCAACTGCAGACGAACTTAAAGCAAAATTGACTGAAGCAGGTGCTGATGTAGAAATCGCTTAATTTTCTTTTTGAAGAATATGGGAGACCCTCTGAGAAATCAGGGGGTTTTTTGTGGTCTTTTTTTTAAACTAGTATCTCTGCCAAACTTTCTTGACAGTTTTCTAAACCTATCATTAAAAAAATACCCCGACTACGTAAATAGTCGAGGTAATACTTTACTTTTCATAATAACACTGGGCAAGGTTCTACTTCTTATTCTCCACATTATCCCCATAAGGTACCGCCCAGTCTGACCCTCTAGCAATTACTGCATATTGGAAATAGTCAGTAGTAGCGGCAATTTTGTTGCCTTTCCATTCAAAAGTTTTATCCATTGTAGAAGAAGATTCTAAAAGATCTAAACCCTTGTTGTAGGGCGAACCTGCAGCATTTAATTTTACGATGCCGATGGTATTTTCTGGAACTACTTTCTTGAACACTGAAATGCCTGCAACTTTATAAACGAAGCTCTCATCATTTACCATTGGTGATTTGCTAAATATAGTACCTGCCTGCTGTGCCATTGGTGGTAGCATTGATGTAGGTAGCATTGAAGAACTCTCCAAACAAAAAACTGGTAATGAAACGACCTTATTCTTTAGCCCAAGGTTACTTCTCGTAAGCATACCCGCAAAGGGTAGGGCACCATTCACACTATCTTGCATAGCGTGGAAGCGACCCCAAAAGCCATAGAATTTTTGATCTTCTAATTTATATTCTTTGTAATAGGTATTGAAATTGTCAAAGATTCTGGTTTCTCTTTGCTTCTTTGTAGCTGTATTGGAGATGATGTACTCAAAGCTAAAGTAGTTTGCTTTTAAGATTTTTTTAAATGATGTGCTATTTGCTTGGATACCTTCATTTAGCCTTCTACTATATCTAATAAATAATTTTTTAATAGAGTCGCTAGATAGATTTTGGTTGGCGAAAAAAGCAATACTGTCCAACTGAGCGTTTTTACCCTGCTCATATTTAGACTTAGCAAGTAGACTGCCAAGCAACTGTACATTCATATTGTAGTCTTGGGTCTCATCTAATCCTAGAACGATAATTTTTTTATTGGCAGCAAGGGTCTTGTTGTAAGCATACATTTTCTGCCATTTTTCAAAGCCTGCTTTACAACCCCATTGCGCTTGCTGGTCGTACCAATATTGATAGATGCTTTTTAAGAAGGTTTCATCGCCTGTAGTCAAATACTGATTGAGGTTGTAAGCTTGGCTAAAATCTACCTCAGCTATGTAATAACGTACTCCTGTTTTTTTGTTGATTTGTTTAAAAAGTTCAAAATCTACTTCCTGTGGCTTGGAGTATCCGTGCGATTCGCTCACAAGAAAAACTTGGTTGTTGTAAAATGCCTCATCAAAGATGGCTGACTCATTGTTTCCGTCCACGGTGATTGTGGCTACATTCCTTTTTAAATACTCCTCTTTGGATAGCTCCTGTGCTTTTGCTGGTATGCTACTGAGTGTAAGGAAAATCATTCCTAATAAGTAAAAGTTGTTTAATAAGAAATTACTGATGTTGTTAAAAATTGCTTTCATAAAAAAGATTGAGTTGTTAAATTTATGTTGTTTGAAAGCACAAAATTAGTCTCAAGCTATACCGTGTTCCAAATCAAAGGGCTTATCTGCACTGGTTTTGGGGCGAATGGCAGCGTTAGGGGCGAGCTGCTGTGAAATGAACTAACCTAGGGGTGAACGGCGGCTAGTTTGCCTTTTATTATGGCATTTAGATTCCTAGAAACGGGTATTGTTTCTGTCAAATGGTTTATTTGTAGCCGATATCCTTGAGCAGATCCTACGAGATTTTTTACTTCTGCTAAATTAATTATAGCAGTGCGGTGACAACGAAAAAACTGTGTATTCCCTTCCAAGTTACCTTCTATCTTTTTGAGGGTTGTGCGCAATATAGAAGTTTTGAGTGTATGGTCTTTAAGGTAATAGACTTTTACATAATTATCGGCAGAGGTGGCTGCTAAGAATGTAGATGAAGTTATAGATAGATTGTCTTTACTATTTTCCGCTTCTATGATGATTTGAGCATCTTGATACAAGCCCTCATTATTGTCCATATCAACTTTAATAGGTTCAGCAGCCGTTATTGGATCATCTGGTCCTACATTTATATGGTTTATTTCGTTATTTATATTAGTAACTTCTCGTCTATATTTTTTAAGCAGTCTTGCCTGATTGATTAAAATACTAGCAGTAGCTGGAGCGATTCCTATCATAGCTGTATATAGCAGCATCTTAAACCAATTATTGATAGATATTGGATTATCCCAAATCAGATTTCCTGCAACCACATTTAATGTGGCAATGGTACTTATAATTATTAGAGTGAAAATAATCTCCCGCCCAACTGTCCATTTTTCTTCCTTAAAGTAATTAGGAAATAATGGGAAGAGAATGAAAAAATCGAGTAGAATAGATGCTGAAGTAAGTAGACCGGCGTATATGCAGTTGTAGATTCTGTTACTTCCATTGTTACCAAAGGGATTTAGGATATATAAAACTAAAAATACGATTAGACCAAAGAATAAGGCAAGTTTGACTTGCATTGGCTTTCTTTCCTCTAAAGGATAAAGTCTCTTTAATAATAGAATAGGATTGAGCATAAGGTTTGTAAAAATAGTGGAAAAGCCTCACCTTGAATGGCTGTTATTAAAGATTTGTGTAAGTTAAATTACTGATATATGGGTATATTAAATAGCCATTCACGTTTCTTTTGTTAAGGAATCGGATTTCTATTGTGTTCAATAAAACAATGAGTTTTTCTATATCTTCATAAAAACATGATGTAATGAAAAATATTTTAATTCTTATCGTGTCATTCGTTGTCTTTGCAGCATTTACTGGGAGAGAATTCTCATTGAGAAAAGAATTCAAAAAGAATTATGCGGCCTTATATGATGGTTTGTATATGAGTAAGTATGAAGTAACAAATGCCGAGTATAGAGCTTTTCTTGAAGCTCAGAAAGCAGTGATGAGTGCTACAGATCTTAAATTGCTTGAAGTAGATACCACTTGTTTTGAAAAATTAAATCCATTGTTTAAGCCATTTCGCCATTACTATTTTACTCACAAGGCTTATGATAATTACCCTGTAGTGGGAATAAGCTATGATGCTGCAAATGCTTACTGCAATTGGCTTACAGAAGAGAATAAACTTGAAACAGTAAAAGATAAGCACATTAAATTCACTTTGCCAAGCAAAGCAGCTTGGCAATATGCTGGCAATAGTGGGGATGCAGCAAAGCAGTTCACCTGGGGCACAGGATTTACAACTAACAATAGAGGTAGGTATTTAGCCAATTTCAAGCACGAAGGTCTTTCTCAGATATTTACTAAAATCGATTCGATCGATCTAACTGGCAAGGCATATTTTACTTCGCCTGTCAATTCATTTTTTCCTAGCTCAGCAGGTGTATTTAATCTTTGCGGCAATGTTGCAGAAATGCTGGAAGAAAAGGGTGTAGCCGCTGGTGGTAGTTTCGTGAGTGAGCCTTTTGAAATGACTTTAAAAAGTTTTAAAAACTTTGATAAGCCTAGTGCTGACATCGGATTTCGGGTAATGGCTGCATTGTACTAGTAAATTTTCAATAGTAGTAGGAGCACCTCAATTTATGACACAGCGCAAATTATTAATTTATTCTTTTGCTATTCCAATAGCTTTCCTATTACTTTCGTTGTTGAGTTTGGGGCTAAAAAATTATGATGGAAATTCAATAACTCTTCAGAAATTCTATCGTTTTAGTAGTATATTTTTGCTATTTGTAAATATGTTTTTGATTTTGTGTTCCCTCGTAATAAGTATTTATATTCTGGCACGGGGGAGAAAATATGCAGTTTGGGCAAGCACAGTTTCCTTGATTATTGGTTCAACCCTATTTATCTACACCGCAATAATGCTTGGTAAAAGATTCTTGTAAAATTAATTGTGATTTTGGCAGTAGGGTTAATACAGTTGTAAAAAGGTTGTTATAGCGACTCTTTTAGATGATAGTAATATTGAATGAACTGAAATCAAAACTTCTTTTATTAATGCAAAGTGATCTTACTTGACGCCAAAGATTTATAGTAAAATAGAATTTGGCACACAAATGGACATCATCTATATTCAACTAAATAAAATATTATGAATAAGCTAGTAAGAGGTTTAATTGCTGGATATGGTGCTAAAAAACTAGGCGGAGGCTGCATAAGTACAGTGATAGTTTTTATTATTATATGGGTAATCCTTGGACAGTGTAATTAGTATGCTGCAGAGATAATACAAGCAGTAGAAGGATTGTATGCTTTATTGTGATTTACCGTAAGTTTTAAATATTCAATTTTAATAAATCAGTTCCTATTTATCCAAATAAAACCCATTGGTGCAACAGCTTTTTTCACAAATAAGTAAAATGTATACGCTCGATGCTTCTGCAATTGTGGCACTGGAGAAGTGCTTGGTGAAGAAAGAGTTTTTCAAAAATGATTTTTTGCTATCTGAAGCTAAGGTTTGTAAGGAGTTATATTTTTTAGAGAAAGGCGCATTGCGTGGATTTTACAACATAGATGGAAAGGAAGTTACACACTGGTTTGGTTTTGAAAGTGATTTTGTTACTTCATTTCATAGTTTCATAACCGGCGAGCCTTCAGTAGAAAATATTCAGATGCTCGAGTATAGTATTTGCTGGGCTATAGAGAAAGAAACTCTGGAGCAACTATATAATAGCCATCCAAGCATTGAGCGTCTTGTAAGAATTGCCTACGAGAAATATTATATACGATTAGAAGAGCGCTATGTAAATGCACAGTTTAAAAACGCTACTCAGTTATACGAAGATTTGTTGGCTTCCAATCCACACATCATAAACAGGGTTTCACTAGGGTATATAGCTTCTTACCTCGGAATTAGCCAAGAAACCTTGAGCAGAATAAGAAGTAAGCATTAACATTTATTTTCTTTGAATTTGACAAATGTCAAATACTAATTTTGCAACAGCATATACTTTTGTTTCTTCATCAAATTAAAAATGATAATGGAAACAAAACAACAGCAGCAGCCTTCTAGTGCCTTTATAGCCGCCTCTTGGCTAGCATTACTTGTGGGGGTTACAGGATTTTTTATAGGACTTTTCAATGCAGAAATGCAACTGAACGAAAAGGGTTACTATTTTACGGTGATTATGTTTGGACTATTCTCATCTGTCTCCGTGCAAAAAGCCGTGAGAGACCAACTAGAAGGTATTCCTGTTACGAACATCTACTATGGACTAGCGTGGTTTAGTACTATTCTTTCTATTGCCTTGCTTGTAATAGGATTATGGAATGCGGAGCTGCTTAGAAGTGAAAAAGGATTTTATGCAATGTCATTTATGCTGAGCGTTTTTGGCGCAATTGCTGTGCAAAAAAATACAAGAGACAAGGCTTTGAAAAGTGCAAGGCTATTTTAAAAATCACTTTAAAAAACGAAGCCCATTCTATTACTATGATAAAATGGGCTTAGTTTTAATAAAAAAAATTAATTTAGATTGAAAGCAATATTAAGAGATAGCACTCTATATTTATTTTATCGTTCTGGCTGTTTCGACCTAAGCAATCTAATGAACGGAATAGTCCAAACTCTTGTTGTAAATACGGGTTTTTATTAGTATATTAGGGGAATGGGCTATTGGTGCAATTGCCAGTCGCCTTTCATATTTTAAACTAATTATTATTATGGATACGCAAACTATTTACATCGCTATAGGCGCTTTGATTTTCTTTTTGTTTTTCAGTGGCGTAAAAATTATTCGACCCACAAGTAGGGGTTTGATAGAGCGGCTTGGTAAATATTCAAAATTTGCTCAGCCGGGCTTTCATTGGATAATACCATTCATTGATAAGATTTATATCGTGAATATAACAGAGCAAATGGTGGATGCTCAACCCCAAGAAATTATTACTAATGATAATCTAAATGCTAGCGTAGATGCGCAAATTTATTTTAAAGTAATGGAAGGGGAGGAGAATGTAAAGAGTTCTATTTATAATGTGAATGATTACAAACTCCAAATTGTAAATCTTGCCCGTACGACATTGAGAAATATAATAGGTACACTCACTTTGCGGTCAGCAAATAGTGAAAGGGGAAAAATAAATGCAGAATTACATACTACGTTGAAAAACGAAACAGAGAGTTGGGGAATCGTTATTGTACGTACTGAATTAAAGCAAATTGATCCGCCATCTGACGTACAAGAAACAATGAACAAGGTCGTGAAAGCAGAAAATGAAAAAATTGCAGCAATTGATTACGCCACTGCAGCAGAAACGGTAGCGGATGGTGTGAAGCGTGCAAAAATTAAAGAGGCGGAAGGTTACAAGCGAGCAAAAGTATTACACGCTGAGGGTGAAGCCGAAGCAATACAACTGGTGAACGTGGCTGCTGATGAATATTTTACTGGTAATGCACAATTACTGCGAAAGCTTGAGGCTGTAGAAAAGTCGTTGGCTAATAATGCAAAGATTGTTATCCCAGCAGGTACAGATTTAATCAATGTAGTGGGGGAAATGGCGGGATTGGCGCCTATCCCGATGGATAGGAACAAGCCAAGGACGGAAGTCTAGGCTTTTATCCTTGGTGAAGGATTTTTATTCCTTTAATTAATTCACATCCTGATTGCCATTTTAAGGCATTAAAAAGCCCTTTCTAAATTTTATTTTAGAAAGGGCTTTTTTTATTCTTCGTATTTAGTTCAGATTAAAAGCTAAATTAAGTGACAGCACCCTATATTTATTTTTATCATCTTCAGTATTATTAGTTTGCGTTGATCCAATTTTTGCTAAACCAAAACCGTAATTCAATCTTAATAGAGTTTTCTTTCCGCCAATGCCAATGCCAGCATTTAAACCATAATCAAATCTTTTTAACCTGTCATAGCTAGCACCTTCTTGTTGACTAGTAAGTGGGTCGTCATTGTTAAACTTGATTTTGCTTGTACTATTTGACTGCAAAAAACCGATTCTAGTTTCAGTCTTTGTATTTCCGCCCACACCCACTGCTACATACGGACCAGCGTGAAGAAATAGTCCATTTTTATTTACATCGGTAATCTTAATAAGTACATTCACCGGCAGTTCCACATAAAGGGGATTAAATTTTGCTTTAATGTAATCTGTACTAGAAAAATTAGTCTCTGCTTTGGCACCTTTTCCTGTAAGTAACAGTCCCATTTCTAAATCTACTATCTTAGAAAGGTTGAACTGATGAAAGAAGCCGGCGTTAAAGCTAATTAGCGTGTTGTTGTCCTCTGTTTTACCGCTATTATCTACGCTGATATTTGTGGCATTCACCCCTCCTGTAATATAGGTTTGGCTCATTAGGGCATTTGTGCTTATCAAAGTAAGCGCAACTAGGATTAGTTTTTTCATAATTTGGTTTTCCTCTATTTTCCAAAAAGTATGCCATAAAGCTGCTTTCTTCAATAGAAGATTTAAATGAGACATATGAAGTAAACGCATTCTCTTTCCCCAAATAAATCACATCGGCAGCAACCTACTAGGAAATCATTATTTTCGCACTCATTACAATCAATAATTAAGTCAATGAAACAGGAAAATACTACGGCCACTTTGGTACTTGCAGATGGAACTGTACTTTATGGTAAAGCATTTGGCATCATAGGCACTGCAACGGGAGAAATATGTTTCAATACTGGAATGACCGGCTACCAAGAAGTGTTTACAGATCCTAGTTATTATGGGCAGGTGGTCATAATGAATACTGTACACACCGGTAATTATGGTACCAAGGCTGGGGATGTAGAAAGTGATTCTGTAAAAGTGAAGGCTGTAATTGGTAGAAATCTGGAAGAGAAATACAGCCGATTTATGGCAGATAGATCGCTGCAAGAATATTTTGAAGATGAAGGTATTGTAGCAATAGATGAGGTGGATACCAGAGCATTAGTAGCTTATATTAGAACAAACGGTGCTATGAATGTGATTATATCGAGCGAAGAAAAAAGTATAGAGGAATTAAAGAAACTCTTGGCTGAAGTGCCTAATATGGATGGTTGCGAATTAGCGTCTGTTGTTTCTACAAAGGAGCCTTATACGATAGGAAGTGAAGATGCATCAGTAAGAATTGCGGCATTAGATTTTGGAATTAAGAAAAATATTTTGAATTGTCTTGTAGAGCGTGGTTGTTATGTAAAAGTATATCCTGCAAAAACTACCTTACAAGAAATGGAAGCATTTAATCCCAATGGCTTTTTTATAAGTAATGGTCCCGGCGATCCTGCACCTATGGATTATGCGGTAACTACAGTCAAAGAAATTCTTGCAAAAGACTATCCTTTGTTTGGCATTTGTCTTGGCCATCAATTGCTGGCTATGGCCAATGATATCCCAACTTTTAAAATGAACAATGGACATCGTGGATTAAATCATCCAGTAAAAAATCTTATTTCTGGTAGGAGTGAGATTACCACACAGAATCACGGCTTTGGTGTAAATCCCGATGCTGTAAAAGCAAATGAAAATATTGAGATTACCCACGTCAATTTAAATGATGGAAGCATAGAAGGAATAAGGGTAAAAAATAAAAAGGCATTCTCTGTGCAATATCACCCAGAAGCTACGCCCGGTCCACACGATAGTAGATATTTATTTGATGATTTTATAAGTATGGTAAAAGCAAATTAATATTAAGAAAACTGATAATCCTACACTATGAAAATCGCTATCATTAATGGTCCTAATTTGAATCTACTTGGAGTAAGAGAAAAGGAAGTGTATGGGTCTGTCTCTTTTGAAGAGTACTTCGTTACTTTAAAAGAACTTTTCCCTACAGTTGATTTGCATTATTATCAGTCTAATGTAGAGGGGGATATTGTTACAGCTGTACAAGAACACGGTTTTACTGCAGATGGTATTGTGCTTAATCCTGCGGCCTATACACATACTTCAATAGCTATCGGTGATGCTGTTGCCGCTATTACAGCTCCAGTCATTGAAGTACATATTTCCAATATTTTTAGTAGAGAAGAATTTAGGAAGCATTCTTTTGTATCTGCTTCTAGTAAGGCGGTGGTAAC
>JBBRHK010000015.1:0-16033 GCA_038222815.1 Chitinophagales bacterium | reverse complement strand
GTAAACTCAGCAATTTACTTGCAGGTAAGTAAATATTCACAATACTATCTCTAGTATCTATTTGTACTTTTTTGTTACTCATATCTACACCATACTTCGCCGTAAATGGTATATTAATATTGAGCGTACTTTCAGCAAAATAATTTTTAAATTTTTCAAAAAAACCCGGAGAGTTTACAACATTGGTACTCTTTAAATTAGTATTCCCTTGTACGCTTAATGCACCAAGCTCTGCTATTTCTGTAATGAGTGCTACATTTTGCACTACTGCAACATTTGTATTATTACTTCCGTTTTTTCTACCTAAAAAATAGAAAGCAAAAGCAACGAGCGCAACTAAGAAAATTATAATACCAGTGTTTTTCATAAATTAAATCTATTTTTTCTTGGGTTCTTTGTAAACAAGTTTATGGCTTTGGGCGATTAATTCTTCAATTAATTTTGGAGTCATTCGCCCATCGATAACAATACTATTCCAATGTATTTTATTCATATGATAAGCGCCAGAGCAGCTATCTGGAAAGGCTTCCCTTAATTGTATATTATCATCAGGACTTCCTTTTAAGCTGATTTTTAAAGGGACTTCATCCAAAGCAATCAACAAAAACATTTTACCGTTAGCTTTAAGAACTAAGGCGTCATTGCCAAAAGGAAATCCTTCTGTGACCATTGGTAAGGATAAGGCAAATGCTCTTAAGGTTTCTGCATCCATACTTATAAAAATAGTTTATTGAATGCTAATAATACCAAATATAAGCTCAAATTAGTCCAAAAATCTTCAAGGTATTCACCGCGGCGAACCGCCAAAGTAGATTCATTCGCCGCGGCGACCAATGCAGCGATAGCGGTCCGCCGCGGCTGAGGACTACAGAATATACATAAGCGGTATAAAATAAAAAAGCTGCACTAATTAAAGTGCAGCTCGTTAAATATTTTTTTTGTTTTCTATCTTATTATAGTCACGTCTGATTTTACAGGCACTACACGTCCGTCAATAAGTGTAAACTGAATTATAGCATAATAAGTTCCGTCTGGTGAAGGCTGTCCTTTATAAGTACCATTCCAGTCATTACGATAGTTTCTACTTTCATAAATTTTACTGCCGTTTCTATTATAAATTGACAGACTTACATTCTTCAAACATTCATAAGAATCATACACCTGCCAATTATCATTATTACCGTCATTATTTGGGGTAAATGCATTTCTAACTCTTACACAATATGGAATAAAAGTAACTATGGCTTGATCTGTGGCTACGCAGCCATCTGTGTTTCTGACAGTAAGTGTATAGGTAGTACTTGAGGTAGATGCTGTAGATACAGGTGCTGTAATGGTAGGTTGTAGTACAGAGCCAGAATTCAAATTTACAGTAGGCGACCACAAAACAGATTGAATTGTCCCTCCAGAAGCAGCACCAAGCAATGTGCCAGATTCGCCAGAAAGTAGTGTTAAGTCAGGACCCGCATTAGCAGTAACACCAGCAAACACATTTACAGTAACTGAATAGGTTTTGCTACAAGGTGCAAGTGATGCAGTAAGTGTATAGGTAGTAGTTTGGGTAGGACTTGCCACAGGATTCAATATGTTGCTGCTACTAAGTCCTGTTGCAGGAGACCAACTGTAGCTTGTTGCATTGGATTGTAGTGTAAATGGTACGGTTGCCCCATTACAGATATTATAGCTCTGATTACCAGAAATAACTAATTCATTATTTAAGCTTACTGATACATTATAAGTTGTAGAACAAGTTCCTAAAGTTGCCGTAAGTACATAGCTTGTATTTTGGGTAGGCGTTACAGTAGGATTCAAAACAGTAGTGCTGCTTAAGCCTACTGCTGGCGACCAGCTAAATGATGTAGCGTTAGATTGTAAAGTAAATTGTCTGCTAGAACCAGGACAAATAGAATAGGCTTGACTACCACTAACAACGAGTTGATTATTCAACACAACCGTAGCGGATTGGGTAGCAGTACAACCTAATGAATCTCTTACTGTGATAGAATATGTTCCTTGTACTACGGTAAAGGTATTGGATGATTGAAAGACGGTAGGATTAGTACTCAAAGCATATTGAAAGGGTGCGATACCACTAGTGACGGTGGCAGTTACGGTACCTTGTGATGTACAAGTCGCATTTACAGCAGCGACGGTAAGTCTTACGGTATCTATTAGTAAGGTCACACGATTTACATCTACGCAGGTAGCATTAGCGCCAGAAGTAATTGTGTACACACCAGCTGCACTTACAGCAGCAGGATTACTTACCGGATTTCCATTGAAAAAATAAGTAGATGATAAACCCGTAGTATTATAAACTGTTGTTAGGTTTAAGGTAGAACCAGAGCAAATTTTCACCGTAGTGTCATTCCCAACATTAGGTGCTGCAATTACGGTTACCTGAGTTGTATCACTACAATTTGTACCTCCTGGGCCATTTGCTGTTACTAGATAAGTATAAATTCCAGGAGTAGTAGGCACTACAACACCTACTGGATTTTGAGCATTTGAAGTAAAACAATTTGGCCCTTGCCAAGTATAGGTTGCATTGGCAACGCTACTTGCAAATAAATTTACAGTTCCTCCCACGCAAACGGTTCCACTATTTGTTGCATTTAAAGTGCAGGCAATGGCGCAGTTCGTCGTTGCGGTAGACCCTGGATTTGGTGTGTACGTGATCGTACCAGCGGCACCGTTGAAATTGGTAACTAGTAAAATATAATATTCACCGGCTACGGCATTTGGAATGTCAACGTCCTCCGTGGCATTAATTGAATAGCTACAGTCCACAATATTTTGAGCGCTTATCGAGGTGCAACTACTAGCCAAGGAGGCAAAAGGTCCCCAACAAACAAAATCCACATCAATTGGCGTACCAGCTGTGTTTTGTTGAGAGATATTTATTGATAAGTTACCAGTGTTTTGTATTTGCAAATAATAATAAGCAGGGTTTGGAATCGTTGCTAAACAACCATAAATGCCACCACCATTTGTGTTTGGCTGACCCGTTATACTTGGAAATGATACAGTACCACTAGCACAAAATGCAGAAGCCGTTTGACAACTTCCAGCCGGGCCAGAGCCGCCTACTGCAGGAACTTTTGCACAAATACTGAAGGTCCCGTTGTTGTTATTCCCAAACTCCCAAAACCGAATATAAATGGTATCAAAAGCAGTCAAACCACTTCTTATAATTCTCGGCATCAATCCGTTATCACTATCATCATCATCGCACTCTATTAATGTGAACGGACCATTGCAACTTGCAGCCGAATAAATAGCCATACCTCCGTCTGTAATAACACCTGTTTGCGAATCAATATCAATACTACCTGTACACGGTACTACAACTTTAAACCATACATCACCGCCTAAATAACTTGCACAACCGGGTGCAGGAATATTTGGCGTAGCGGTGGCATTAGCATTGGTATATTGAGCAAAATTACAAGTCTGATTTGCGTTAATTAAAATCGCATTGCAAGGCTCATCATTTGATGGAGCTTGTGCTAAACTGGTAAAGGCTGTAAGCATAATCAAAGCAATAATGCCAAATTGTTTTCCTTTATCTAATATTCTCATTGTATTCTATTTATTATTTCTTAAATATTTGTTTGTTGTGCCTCTTTCAGTTTCTTATTTATTTGCCCTGTGAGTATATCCCAAAACATTACAAAATCTGATGCAAGGCTATAAAAAGGATAGGTAAATGTGGCTGGTTTATTCTTTTCAATAAAAAAATGCCCCACCCAAGCAAAACCATATCCTATAAGGGGAATTAGAAAAAGTGCTTTCCAGGTTTGGGAAACTATTGCAAATATCAAAACAGCTATGAGTAGAGCGGTTCCTATAAAATGTAATAGCCTATTTGCCCCGTTAGCATGTTCTCTCAGGTAATATGGATAAAAACTTTTAAAACTTGTGTATTTTTCGTCTGTGCTCATTTGTTTATTATTTATCAAAATGAAAACGAAGACCAATCTCGTGCCCACCAGAGCCGGCACTGAAAACATCAATCGGGTTTACATAAAAATCATAGCTGTAGCCTAAAGAAACTTTCTCTTTAATCTTGAGGCCTGCTTGTATGATTAAAGATTGCCTTAGCCTATAACCAAGACCCCACCATATTTTCTCTTTATAATTGGCTAAAACACCAGCTTCAAACTCTGTAGGAGAATTTTGTATAACTCTTACAATTGCATTAGGTATAATAAAAACATCCTCTCCACTTTGAATTTTATAACTAATTGTAGCATTATAGTGCCTATACAACTTGCCATTAATAGTGGCGCCTGGTACATCTGTTAGTTGAAGTTTAGATTGAATCAATTGACTCACCGCAGCGCCTATGCTTAGCTTATCGTTTGTGTAATATATTCCGGCTCCAGCATCTAGTCCTACCTTGTTTTGCGCACCGGCTAAAGCAGGATCACTTTGAATATCACTACTTATTTTCGATTTATCGATAGCATATTGCAATCCCCTAAGCTCAAGCCCAATGGAGAATTTATCTTTTTCGTTTCGAGATTTTATATGGTAAGCATAAGCAAGTTGCACGCCTGTTCTGCTAGATGGCCCAGTCTCATCTCGATATAGATAGGCACCGATACCAGCGTTTAATTTCTTTAATTCTACATCAGAATATACCATATACGTTTTAGGATTTCCTGGAAAGGAACTCCATTGATTACGATATGATACCCCCACCATATTTTGTTTGTCTATCCCCGCAGCAGCAGGATTAATCATCGAGTTATGTTGGAGATATTGTGTAGTAAAATGAAGTTGCTGAGCTACTCCAATCTTTACTATGCAGATAAGCAAAAAGCTAAGTATTATTCTATTCATAAACTAAATATGTTAATATTTGTTAAATGTATAGAAAAAAAGGAGATTTTACAATATTTCTATTCCTTTTACGTTGCTCAAATGATACTTTAATTGAGTTAAAGTTTCTTTCTCTGCGTTTAGACTAATTCTGCAATATAAACCCTGTTCTATTTTAAGGGAACTTGCATTATATCTTTTAAGAATAACAATAGCATCATTAAATGCGGTGTAATCACATTCTACTACTAACGCTACGGAAATATTCTTTCTTATGATCGGAGTTAGCTGTAGTAGTAATGAAGCTGTGGTTTTATATGCGTCTATAAGCCCAGGTACTCCCAACAATGTTCCACCAAAATAACGAACTACCACAATAAGTACATCCGTAACTTCCTTGCTATCAATCTGCCCTAGAATTGGCTTTCCTGCAGTTCCAGAAGGCTCTCCATCATCACTACTTCTGAATTCATTCTTGTCATTACCTAGTCTATATGCAAAGCAGAAATGAGAAGCTTTCGTATGTTCTTCTTTTAGATTTTTTATTATTTCTTTTAGCTTGAGTTTATCGGTAAATGGAAATGCAAAGCCGATAAACCGGCTTCCTTTGATTTTTACTTCTGTTGTTACCTGCTCGTTTATGGTAAAATAGTGATCTGACATTTATTTGTTTTCGAAAGTTTTAATACTGTGACTTGCAACATTGATCTCATTACAAGCTGAGTAAAAATTAAATTTAGGTACCGCTACCCCACTCTCCAAGTGCAATTTAGTATTGCTGATAATGCGTACTTCATCCCAAAGGTTCTGATCTAAAAAGCTTTGTAACAATTTAGTACCACCTTCTACTAAAATAGAAAGGATTCCATTCTCATAAAGTCTGCTCAAACAATTCTTTAAAAAATCACTATCGGTAGAATCAATTTTGATAAATGTTGTGTTTAATATTTGCTCTTCTCTCCTTCCATTAAGAAAGATTGTGGGACTTTCATTATCGTAAAGGTGAAAGTTAGAAGGTATTTTTAATTGCTTATCTATGACAATCCTACCGGGTTGCTTTCCTTCCCACAGCCTAGCTGTGAGCCTTGGATTATCAATCATTGCCGTGGTAGTACCTACCATAATAGCTGCTTCTTCTGTGCGCCATTTGTGTACGAGTATATCGATCTCTTCACTAGTTATTTTTGTAGAAGCGCCTGCTGCTGATAAATATCCGTCAGCAGATTGCGCCCATTTTAGAATAATAAAAGGACGCTTTTTTTCTTGAAACGTAAAAAACCGTTGATTGAATTCAATACATTCTGTTTCTAAAACACCCACCACCACTTTTACACCTGCCGCCATTAATTTTTCAATCCCTGCTCCATTTACGTGTGCAGCTGCGTCTTTACATCCGATGACAACTCTTTGGATTTTCTTCTCGATAATCAAATCTACACAAGGAGGCGTTTTTCCAAAATGGCTACAAGGCTCCAATGAAACGTACAATGTACTGTTGCTGATTATTTTTTCATCTTCTACTTTTACAGCCTTTAAACAATGTACCTCTGCATGTGCACCGCCATAAGGCTGTGTAAATCCTTCTGCAATAATATTTCCTTCGTACACAAGTACTGCACCCACCATCGGATTAGGCGCTACGCTTCCTCGACCTTGTTCTGCAAGTTGCAGACATCGCCTTATATACAATTCATCTGTAGTCATCTAATAAAAATATTACTGCGCAAAATAACAGTATTTATTCTTTATGTTTTGAAATACAAAGCTGTAATTGCTGGTCTTACCCACATATAACGTATAAATTTGTATCTATGACGGTAAAAGAACTATATAATTTTTGTAAAATAGAACTTAGCATCCTCTATCAAGAAACTGAAGCTGCTGCTATCTCCAAGGAATTATTAAGTTTTCATCTAGGAATAAATCCAAATGACCTTGGTATAAAATCAATGGATACAGTACCTGACGAAAGTATAAATAATCTAAAAATTTCGCTTCACAAACTAAAAACTAGCCTTCCTCTCCAATATGTAACTGGTGAAGCTTGGTTCTATAATTATAAGTTTAAAGTCAGTTCTGCCACATTAATTCCTAGACCAGAAACAGAAGAGTTAGTAGAGTTGTGCATTAAAGATTGTGAGGAATTAACACCAACCATTTTAGATATTGGTAGCGGTACAGGATGCATCCCGATTGTGCTACAAAAGAAAATACCAAAAGCTAGCATTTATTCTGTTGATGTAAGTGCAGAAGCTATTACTGTAGCAGAAGAAAATAATGCCTTAAATCAGACTAATGTCATATTTATTTGCTCTGATTTTTTAGACGAAAAAACTTGGCAAAACTTACCAGATGTAAATATCATAATTAGCAATCCGCCATATATTCCTGTGAGCAACAAAAATAAAATGCAGAAACAAGTGACAGACTTTGAGCCTTCCCTTGCCCTATTCGTTCCAGACGAAAATCCATTATTATTTTACAATATAATCGAGAAGTTTGCTAGGCAAAAACTTCTAAAAGATGGAAAGATTTTCTTAGAAACACATTTTGATAATGCTAAGGAGGTACAGGCTATTTTTAGCAATGAATTTTTCAGCTCTGTAATTCATAAGGATATGAGTGGCAACGATAGGATGGTTGCAGTTACTCAGTGCCGCTAACTGTGGCAGACGTACTCGCCCCTAGCTTTCTAGCAATCTTCATTACCCTTACTATTTCTCCCCATTGTGCAATACTATCTGCATTTATAACAACTGCGGGCTTTATGCTATCACCAGCATTAATGTATTTTCTCAATTCTGATTCTAGTGAGTCAGGAATAATTTGAGTAGCGCCTACAAAGATATTTTTATCCTTATCTACACTCACTACCACGCTTTGCTTTTGCTTAGTGTCGCTAGTGCCTCGAGGTACACTCATCTTTATCACATTGGGATTAGCCAATGTAGAAATCATAAGGAAAAACATTAGTAGTATAAATAGAATATCATTGAGTGGCCCTGTGTCCACATCATTATGATCTTCTCTCAATTTATTTTTTCTTAATCCCATTTTACTTTTTTGTGGCAGTTGCTATCTAGTTGGTTCCTGTAGTATGTCAATAAATTCGCTACTGGCATTTTCCATTCTGTTGGCAGTTCTATTTACTTGTGTATCTAAGTAACTGTGACCAAGAAAAGCCAACATTCCTATAATTAATCCACTAGCAGAAGTAATTAATTTGATATACATCGCATCTGCAATCTGGCTGATAGATGGATTACTAATAGTTGCAAAATCTTTCAATAAAATAACCAATCCCACAATAGTTCCTACGAAACCAAATAAAGGGGCTATCCTAGCGATTACAGAAAGAATAGAGAGGTTTTTTTCTAACTTATACATTTCCAACTTACCTACATTCTCCATACTTTTTTCTATGGCATCAATTGGCTTACCTATTCTTTGCAAACCTTTATCTATCATTCTAGCTACAGGATTGGTAGTGTTCTTACTCAAACTTCTTGCTGCAGTTACATTACCGTTCACTATATGATCTTTTATGATACTCATAAAGTTTTCATCTAGCTTACTCGCTTTGCGTATCATAATGAGACGCTCAAAAAACACATAAAGTGCCAGTGCAAAAAGCAAACCTAATGGAATCATTAATGGCCCGCCCTTAGTGAGCATACTAAAAACCGTTTCAGACTTTTCTACTACTTCTGCCGCGGCTGCCGGAGTGTTAGTCTGTAAGAAAAAATTAAAAATCATTTATAAATATTTATCTCTTTTAGGAAATATAGTTTTACTACCCGCCAAAAATATACATTGCGTTTTAAAATACCGAATGGAATATTGAATAAGGAAGTAAGTATTTGTTAATGTTATAGCAGTAAAAGAAAAGGGCCGTACTTACAATTCTGTATGCACGACCCTTTTATGTATTCGGTTAGATCTAACTTTTGTTTCCGCCCATCTGCTGCATTGCCATAATCTGACGCATAGTTTTCTCCATACCATCACTACTACCATCCAAGAAAATCACATTGCCTTTACCGTATTCTGCAAAGTTCTTTATAGCTTCCGTCCACATGCTAAATAATATAACATTGGTATCAAGATTAGCTTGCTTCATTTCTGCGGCCGCAGATGTCATACCCTTTGCTACTTCTTCTCTGAATAGTGCCACACCTTGTCCTCTTAATTGTGCAGCAAGTCTTTCTGCTTCTGCAGCAATCTTTATTGAATTACCCTCTGCTTCTGCTGCTTTAGTTTTTGTAATCAGTAGTGCTTGACCTTCATTCTCAGCCGCAGCTTTAAGGTTATTGCTTGCCACAACCTTACTCATACTTTGAATGATTGCCTCATCGAAAGTTATATCATTGATTTGTAAATCTTGTAAGTGATATCCCCATTCTTCCAGAGATAAATCCACGTGCTCTTTCACAAACTCTACAATATCTCTACGTAAACCTAAAATTTCTGCTTGCTTTCTTGTAGCTACAAAAGCACGAATATTACCTTCAATAGTGCGAACTAATGCCTGCATCAAATCCCTATCGTTGATAAATTTAAAAGCTACCTTTTGGATCGTCTCTGGCGACTCATTTTGAACTGAATACAACAGCATACTTTTAAAATAAACATTTGCCTGATCTATTGTTACAGCCTGAAACTCTAACTCTACTGAACGATTTTGAATACTGATTTTTTTGTAAATCTGCTCCAAAAAAGGAATCTTGAAATTAAGTCCTGGACGCATAATTCTTCTATACTTTCCAAACATCGTTACTACGCCTATAAACCCCTGATTGATCGTAACGAAACAACCTACGAGGGCTAAAAGCAATAATACAATAAACCAATAATCCTTTATATATTCCATTGTTTAGGTTTTAGAAATTGAAGATAAATGTTTTTAAATTGAAAATAGAAAATCTAAGAATTCTCCTCCCAGATATTAGATAGATGTACCAAAGTTTCCACAGCTTTTACCATATCATAAACTCCAACCCATTCTTTTTTGCTGTGAATGTTTTGCATACCTGTAAATATGTTGGCACAAGGCAAACCTATATAACTTAGTCTACTACCATCAGTCCCACCTCTGATACTTTCTTTAATAATTTTAAGACCACTCCGCTCTATTGCAGACGCAGCATTGGCAGCTACTTGAGGATGTTGTACCAAAATATCATACATATTTCTGTACTGTTCTTCTTGCATATATTGCACAGATGCGCCTGGGAATTTTGCGACTACCTCTTCTGCAAGTTTCCTCAATCTGTTATGATGCTCTTGTAATTTTTCTGTACGAAAATCTCTAACAATAAAGTTGATAGTTGCTTTTTCCGCAATACCATTTACTGCAGTCGGATGCACAAATCCGACCATTCCTTCTGTAGTTTCAGGACTCCACTCCTCCTTTGGCAATGCATCTACAACAGCTGCTGCTATCTTTAATGCATTTACAAGATGCCCTTTTGCATAACCGGGATGTGCTATCACACCGTTCACGGTAATCACAGCCGCATCTGCACTAAAAGTTTCATCTTCCAAACTTCCTATTTCTCCACCATCTAAAGTATAACCAAAATCTGCCCCGAGTTTTTTCATATCTATCTTGGCAGTTCCTTTTCCTACTTCTTCGTCTGGTGTAAAAAGAATTTTAATTGTCCCGTGTTTGATATCAGGGTTGGCTTGTAAATGCGCAGCCAGTTGCATAATGATAGAAACGCCAGCCTTATCATCTGCGCCTAGCAAAGTAAGGCCGCTGGCAGTGATAATATTTTTCCCCATATGATTTTTTAGGTAGGGCGATTTACCCACTGAAAGAATTTGTTCTTTGTCATCTGGCAATATAATATCTGCGCCATCATAGTTTTGATGCAAGATGGGCTTCACATTAGTACCACTACAGTCTGGTGCAGTATCTACGTGAGAGCAATAGCATATTACTGGAATGTTTTCTTTAGTGCTGTTAGAAGGTATGGTACCATATACATAACCAAACTCATCTGTATCCGCCTCTAGACCTAAAGCGATAAGTTCTGCACACAATATTTTACTGAGGTCTTTTTGTTTTTCTGTAGTGGGATGGCAGGTCGCTCTCGGGTCGCTTTGCGTGTCTATCTGCACATACTTCATAAAGCGTTCTGTGAGCGCCTGTTGATCTATAACCATAAGTTCATTTTTTTGTATTTACAAAACAAGTCAATAAAAATAGTAACTCAAAATTATTCAGAGATAACCAGAAAGTAAAGCAGCGAAAAATACTTTTATATTGTCGTTATAGAAAAATAAACAATATGTATAGATATGGGTTGCTGATTTTGTGCAGCATTACAATTTTGTCTTGTTGGGATAAACCAAAATCTATTGGAGTTGTAGATGCTTACAAACCAATATACGGTAACTCTGCCGAGCTAAAGGTTATTTCACAAAAACCAGCTCAACCCATTGTTAGTGGTGGTAAAATTGCAAAGTCGGGGCAAATTCTTTACCAAGTAGAAGAAGGAAAAGGTATTCATATCATAGACTTAAGTAATCCTTCTATCCCAGTAAACAAGTCATTTATTAGCATACCGCTGTGTAATGAAGTGACTTTAAAATCAAATTTTCTTTATTCCAATAACGGTATCGATTTAGTAGTGCTTAATGTTTCTAATATCAATGCAGTTACGCTTTCTACTAGGTTAGAAAATGCTTTTCCAAGTCCAACGGTTTATTTTCCACCTCAAACTGGTGTGTATTTCGAATGCCCCGATCCTTCAAAAGGAATCGTAATAGGTTGGGAGCTTACTAAGATTAACAATCCTAAATGTAGCAGATAAAAAAGTTAAACTAAATTAATAACAACCTACTCAATGAATAAATATATAACCCTATTACTCCTTTACTGCTGCACATTTCTTGCTTGTGAAAAATCATCAGATGCAACAGGATCTAATTCCTCTGGTAGCGTTTCTAATGGCTCATTGACAAGATTTATTACCTACAACAATAATTTATACCTTGTTGACAATTCAAGCTTGAAAGTTTTCAGCATAACAAATCCATCTTTACCAGTTTTTATTAGATCGGTGCCTGTAGGTTTTAATATTGAAACCATATTTGTTTACAAAGACAAGTTGTTGATTGGTTCTAATAACTCAATATTTATTTATAGTGTGGCTAATGCTGATAATCCTACATTGGTATCACAGTTTAACTACTTTATTCCAGGTAGAGATCCTGTAGTAGCAATAGATTCAGTTGCTTACTCTACCACAAGAAATTTTGGGGCAAATAATGGAGGGAATTTGAATGTGGTAAATATTAAAGATTTTAATAACCCTCTACGTGTCTCCACCATTCAACTGGAAAACCCACATGGACTAGCAATAAATGGTAACGCCCTGTATGTAAGCGAGGGAGCGTTTGGCTTAAAAGTGTTTAATAGAATGAATGCATTCAATCCAGTATTCAATAAGTCAATTACAAATCTGAACGAAACTTTCTACGATATTATAATAGATGGTAATCTAATGATTTGTTACATAAAATCTGGTATAGTATTGTTTGATGTGAGTATCGTGCTTAATCCGGTTTACATTTCTACCTTAAAGAACTAGCTTCTTCCTTTTTTTCTATGAAATCAATTCTATTACTAATTGTAAGTATAACTTTTAGCTTGATGTGTTTTGGACAAGTTGAAAAGCTTGTTGTCACCATAAATCCTTTAAGTTTTATAGAACCTCAGGCTGGATTTACACCTGGTATTGGATATCATTTTAATGAGAAATGGTCTGTATATTCTGATCTCGGCGTGGTATTTTACAATCCTTATGATGCTAAAAGTAATCTTCAAGAAAAAATCCTAGGTTATAAATTTAAGCCAGCACTACGATATTATTTTATCGGTGAAAATAGAAGAGGGAAAAAAGTAAGTTGGAAAGGAACGTTTTTAGAAATTGAGGGTTTACTAAAAAATACTACTACCACAGTAAACCGATCTCTTGCCATCTTTGATAATAATGGGAACTTCGTCTATAACTACTTAGGTGGCTGGAAAAATATAAGAACAATATATGGTGCGAGCCTAAAGGTAGGGTCTAGGCAATTCATTGGTAGTGAAAACCGCTTTGGTTTTGATACCTATATAGGTTTTGGGATAAGATCAGGCTTTCAAAAAAACAAAGGCGTTCCAAATGGTGCTACCATTAGTCCAAATGGGTTAAAATTTGATGCTTATGGTGGAAGGTTTAGGACTGATAATGTTCAACCATCTTTTCCGTTAGGAATTAAGTTTTTTTACGTCCTGAAGCAACGTAGAGAAAGTACAGCGAAATCATTTTTTAAACAGCAACGAGATCAATAATATCGAGTGGAAATAGATAATGTAGAATAAATAATGCTACGGATTAATACTATCATAAATTCTTAAAACACTTTTAGAAGTGAATTTTATATTTCATTATTCGCTTCTCCCTCAATTTGGTGGAAATAGAAAGCCCGACAATTATTGCCAGGCTTCCAATTGATAAAATCAAAATTCTTAATTAATAGATACCATCTCTATATCAAACTCTAGCGTTTTTCCTGCTAAGAAATGATTGGCATCAAGCACAACCGCATCTTCCTTTATCTCTGTCACTGTTACAGGGAAAGGTCTACCTTCTTGATCTTGAAGGGTTAGATTCATACCAATCTCTAACTTCATTTCTGCAGGAATATTTTCTTTAGGAAACTCAATCATAGCCTCTTCGCTTCTTACTCCATATCCATCTTCAGCATTGATTACTACTGTTTTCTTATCCCCAACTTTCATTCCTACAACGCCAGTATCAAAACCTTTAATCATTTGCCCAGCGCCTACTGTAAATCCTAATGGTTCTTTTCCTACTGATGAATCAAATTGCTCACCTGCTTGTACTTTACCTGTGTAGTGAACTTTAACAACGTCTCCATTTTTTACTTCGCTCATACTTGTATTTTTAATTTATTTTTATCCGCTTAGTGAAATATTTCTGTTGCGGATGGCAAAAATAAAAAATAATAGAAGAAATTATTACTATATCTTAATTTATTAACATTGCCCTTATGATTAAAAAAATATTAATTCTAATTATCATTTGTATTTGTACCTACAGTACTTATGCCCAAGTAATTCAACCTGGTGCGGAGCAAATGCAGGAATTTTTACCCGCCTTAAAAGACAAAAACGTAGCAGTTTTTGCCAATCAAACTAGTGTTGTGGGCAATACTCACCTTGTAGACACACTATTAAGCAAAGGCATTAAGGTTAAAGTTATTTTTGGACCTGAGCACGGTTTTAGAGGAAATGCAGATGCAGGCGAGCACGTAAGCGATGGCAAAGATGCGAAGACGGGTATTGATATTATCAGTCTTTATGGAAATCACAAAAAACCAACAGCAGCCGATTTAAAAAATATTGACATCGTTGTTTTCGATATACAGGATGTAGGCGTAAGATTCTATACCTACATTTCTTCGCTACAATATGTTATAGAAGCTTGCTTAGAGCAGGGCAAAAAATTGATCATTTTGGACAGACCCAATCCCAATGGATTTTATGTAGATGGTCCAGTCTTGAATAAAAAATTCAGCAGCTTTGTGGGCTTACAACCCATTCCCATTGTGTATGGGATGACTATAGGCGAATATGCGAAGATGCTGGTGGGAGAGCAATGGTTATCGCCCACGGCAAATGTAGCTGCGAAAAAGTTTTTCTTAAAAGGAAACGAAAAAATGTTTGGACAAATGCAAGTTGTGCTTTGCAAAAACTACGACCACAAGAGTAAATATATCTTACCTATCAATCCTTCGCCTAATCTAAAAGATATGCGATCTATTTACTGGTATCCGAGTACTTGTTTTTTTGAGGGAACAGTCATCAGTGAAGGACGAGGCACGGACTTACCCTTTGTGAAATTTGGACATCCAAAGCTTCCTAAGACATTATATAGTTTTGTCCCTAATCCAAATGAAGGTGCGAAAGCAAGCAAACTTTATGGGGAGACTTGCTACGGATATGACCTGTCTGGTGTAGAGCCGTCTGCCAAAATTGATTTAAGTTATTTCTTCAAAGTCTATGAGCAATTCCCCGATAAGAATAATTTCTTCCTACCCAATTTATTTATTGATAAACTTGCAGGGACTGATCAGTTCAGAAAACAAGTATTAGCTGGTAACAGCGAAGCAACCATTAAGAAAAGTTGGCAAAAAGATTTAGACATTTTCAAAAAAATAAGAAAGAAATATTTACTGTACAAAGATTTTTAATACAAGATGACTTACAAAGATTGGCGCATTATATTTATGGGCACACCAGAGTTTGCCGTGGCTTCTTTAGATGCATTACTGAAGGCAGAAGCTAATGTTGTAGCGGTAATTACAGCTCCTGATAAGCCCGGAGGCAGAGGAATGGAATTACAACAAAGTGCTGTAAAAAAATATGCCCTTGCAAATAATATTCCTGTGCTACAACCTGAGAAACTAAAGAATGAGGATTTTCTTGCTGAGTTAAAATCCTATAAAGCAGATTTGCAAATTGTAGTAGCTTTTAGAATGTTACCAGAACTTGTGTGGAATATGCCTGCACAAGGCACCATCAATCTACACGGCTCGCTGCTGCCGCATTACAGAGGTGCAGCGCCTATAAACTGGGCAGTGATGAATGGCGAAAAAGAAACAGGTGTCACTACATTTTTACTACAGCAACAAATAGATACTGGCAATATTTTAATGCAAGAAAGCTTCCCAATTGCACAGGAAGATAACGTGGGAATAGTGCACGATAGAATGATGAATACAGGAGCTCATCTGCTAGTAAAGACTATTGAAGCCTATGCGAAAGGCGAGCTTCAACCTAAGCCGCAGGACAATTTTGGCATTACAGAAGCCCAAATAAAACACGCACCTAAAATACATACGGCTGATAGTAAAATAAACTGGGAAAGAACGGCAGAAGAAAATTATAATTTCATAAGAGGCTTATCGCCCTACCCTGCTGCTTTTACAGAGCTACACGGCAAAAAGTTGAAAATATTTTCTGCTACAATTGGGGACAAAACTGAAAGCGGAATTGCAGGCTCTCCCAACACTGATGGCAAAACTTTTTTGTCTTTTCAATGTGCAGATGCTTCATTGCTTATTACAGAGTTACAGCTAGAAGGAAAGAAAAAAATGCCAGTACAAGATTTTTTAAGAGGTTACAAAT
>JBBRHK010000014.1:0-16273 GCA_038222815.1 Chitinophagales bacterium | reverse complement strand
TAGAAGCAGAGGTGTATGCGCTTTCCTCTTTCTTTACCGCATTAGTTTTCTGGTGTATGGTAAAGTGGGAGCAAGCTGTTACCCAAGAAGAAAGCGAAGGCATCACAGGCCATTTTACCCACGCAGACAGATGGATTATTTTGATATTTTTCCTAATGGGACTAAGTATAGGTGTGCATTTATTGAACCTACTTACCATTCCCGCAATGGTGATGATCTATTATTTTAAAAGGTATAAGGTATCTAACTGGGGAACCGTGGGTGCATTTCTTATAGGCTGCGTACTTACTGGAGTAGTGCAAAAAGCAGTCATACAGTGGAGTATCAAAGGTGCAGGTAATATGGATATCCTATTCGTAAATAGCTTTGGCGCACCATACTTTATCGGCTTTGCATTCTTCTTCATTCTCATTGCAGCTGCAGTGTATTTTGGATTGAAGGTGGCTAAGAAAAACAATTGGAATTTCTTAAAGCTTGGTCTATGGAGTTTCTTATTTATGCTTCTTGGATATAGCACCTACTTTACAACGCTTATCAGAAGTAGTGCAGACCCATCAGTAGATATGTTTAACGTAGATAACCCTGTGAGTCTTGTGGGTTACGTAGGTAGAGAACAATATGGCGACTGGCCTATTTTGTATGGTCAAGATTTTACTGCGGATATTCTAAGAGATGCAAACGGTAATCCTGATGTAAATGATGATGGCGTTACTTACATTAAAGGAAAAGATGAAGATGGAAAAGACAGATATGTAGAAGGTGGTAAAAAAGTATCCTACAAATACGCACCAGAGGATATGCACTTTTTCCCAAGGATGTGGGACCAAAGTAACGACCAAGGCCACGCAGATTATTATGCACAGTACGCCGGCATTGCAAAAGACAAAGAAGGAAAATATGAGCGTAGCCCTACGATGGCTGAGAATATAAGTTACTTTTTTGGCTACCAGCTTAACTGGATGTATTGGCGTTATTTTATGTGGAATTTTGCAGGAAAACAAAATGATGTTCAAGGAATTTCCTCAGGTAATGTAAGAGATGGAAACTGGAAAACAGGTATCAGTATTTATGATAATGCAAGACTAGGCGACCAAAGTACCTTGCCAGAAACGCTAAGAAATAATAAGGCAAATAATAAGCTATTTGCTCTTCCATTCATACTTGGATTGCTTGGTGTTTTATATCAATACAAGAAAGGGAAAAGAGATTTATTGGTTACAGGCTTATTATTTTTCTTTACAGGATTTGCTATTTGCCTCTATCTAAACCAAGCAGGTAATCAGCCAAGAGAGCGAGATTATGCTTATGTAGGTTCTTTCTATGCGTTTGCTATTTGGGTAGGCTTAGGCGTAATTTATGTGAGAGATCTCATTAACAAATTAGCAAAAAATGTAGGCACTTCTAATATAGTTGCTGCAATACTTTGTACGTTAGCAGTTCCTGTTTTGATGGCTTCACAAGAGTGGGATGACCACGATAGAAGTAATAAAAGAATGGCTACTGACCTGGCTATAGATTACCTTGAAAGTTGTGCACCAAATGCCATTCTAATAACTTTCGGTGATAATGATACTTACCCACTTTGGTATGCACAAGAGGTACAAGGTATTAGAAAAGATGTGCGAGTGATCAATAATAGTTTGTTAGGTACTGACTGGTATGTAAACCAATTGAGATACAAAATAAATGATAGCGAACCAATTCCAGCTATCTGGACACCAGAGCAAATACAAGGAAGTAAAAGAGATGTTGTGTATAATGCACCACCTCCAGGCTGGGATGCTAATACTACTATGGATCTTTATACAATGATGAACGAATGGGCAGGTAGTGATGCTGATGGAAAAGCAATGCGCAGAGCAGACGGCATTTATAATCTTTTCCCAACTGGAAAGGTAACAGTACCAGTTAATGATTCTCTAGTGAGAGCTAATGGTACAGTAAATAAAAATGATACAGGAATAGTAAGCCAATTATCGTTCACCATTCCAAAATCAGCTTTACTAAAAAACGATGCAACCATTCTAAATATTATTGCAGCGAATAATTGGAAGAGGCCTATCTATTTTACATCTGCTTACGGCGAGTTAGGATTTGGCCAGTATTTACGTCAAGATGGTATGACTTATAGATTAGTACCTATCGCAAACGGAAACGTAAATAACGATTGGGCATTTGATAAGATGATAAACAAGTTTAAGTTTGGCAATGCAAATGTGAGCGGTGTATATTTTGATGAAGAAAATAGAAGACACCTCAATAGCATTCGCTTGGCCTATTCACAGGCTGCGATAAGCTTGGCAATATCTGACAGAAAAGAAGAAGCAAAAAAACTACTGAATAGGTGTGACTCTATGATGAAAGAAAGCAATATGCCTTACGGAATGGCAAGCAGATATCAGCAGCAGAATCAATTTAGTTTACAATTCTTACAAGCTGCATACTTAGCAGGCGATGAGAAGCTCGCAGGAAAAGTATCCGCAGCACTTATAAAAGATATGACAGAGCAGCAAGCTTATTATCAAAATCTAAGTGACGTGAAGAGAGACAATATGAGCGAAGAGGAGCAAAGGAACAACTACTTGTTAGAAAGATTGAATCAAATGAAGGCACAATATGCTCAGCAAATTGTTCCTAATGTAGAAGCTCCCGGCGTAATAAACAATTCTGGGAAATAACAATAAAGAAGAATAAAAGATAGGCTGCCAAATTAGATTTTGGCAGCCTTTTTTTTAAATAAATCCGGAAGTACAAGGTCGAAACCTACCGCTGCCGCTCTCTCTTAGTTCTATATTCTGCAATGGCTTCTTTACTCGTGTACCATACACCATTTTCTTTATAAGCATCTATCCTACCCCGCCTTGCCAGCAAGCTCACGTAAGCCTGACCGTAAGGAAATGCATCTTCATTTACAATATTATTTATACTGTCATACTCTTCTTCAGGATTTATCACGCCCATATAAATATTCAAAGTACGCTCCATTGATTGCCCAATCAAAAGCAATAACTTACTGTAATCACCTGTATCGGCAGCATTGAGGGCTCTATAATATTTTTTCCTATCTGCCTTAAGTATTATACCCGGGGGAAACCCTGCTTTTAAAAGTAACAAATTAGAAATGAGACGCACCGTGCGACCATTACCATCAAAAAAAGGATGTATCCATACAAAACGGTGATGAAAAATACTAGCAACAACTAAAGGATGCAATGTGTTCTTATTATCATTCACCCAATTTATAAGTTCTACGATATATTCATAAATTTTTAAAGGATTGGGAGGGATAAAATTTGCGCCCGAAATTCTTACCGCACCATCTCTAAACTTACCTGCATAATCCTTCTCAATTTTATTGAGCACTAAAGAATGAACAGCCAACAAATCAGATTCACAAAAAATATGGCTAGGCTTATTTAATTCATACACATACTCGATGGCTTCTTGATGATTTACAACTTCAAAATGCTCTTTCAAAGATTTTCCACTTACGGTAAGCCCTTCCTCTAAAACCAGCTTAGTTTCCTGCAATGTGAGCGTATTGCCTTCTATACTGTTAGAATTATAAGTCCATTCAAAATTTAGGGCCTCTTTAATTTTTTGCACAGCAATGGCCGGAAGCGGCCTACTATTGGCTACTTTGGCCTGCTTTTCATCAAGACGTAAAATCATTTCTGAAATTACTACTGGTAAATCTCCTATCTTTTTCCATTCCATACCCAAAGATACTAATATCGGATTGATATATAATATCTATAAACCGATATTATCAAATATTTTCATAATTTTTCAAACTTGGGCGAACAATTTCGTTTAGCCATTCTGTCTATATTAGATTATTTTTATAGCCTATATACAAATATCCCCTACTACTATGCACGGATTTAATTTTAGTAAACACAACCCCAACGAAGGTCAAAAGTCAAAGTTTGAGCAAATGCTAGACTTATTTACCCAAGTAATTACCTACACCAGCGGAGATTTTAGTGAGGCTATGCAGTGGATGAATGAGCTAGACAAACAGTATAACCTTACAGATGATGAATACGGAATGGGCGATTTTATTCAGGACTTAAAAGACAAAGGTTACATTGATGAAGACAAGCAAAAAAATGAGATAAAAATCACTGGTAAAACCGAGCAAACCATTCGTAAGAAAAGCTTAGAAGAAATTTTTGGGAAACTAAAGAAAACGAAGCAAGGTAACCATCATACCTTCAAAGCAGGTGGTGGCGACGAGGTAAGTCCAGACACTCGCCCATTTCAATTTGGCGACACAATGGAGCAAATTGACTTTACCAATAGCATCAGGAATGCACAGATAAATAGAGGTGTAGAAGCCTTTAGTATGCAGGAGGATGACTTAGAAATAAGAGAAACAGATTTTAAGTCGCAAACATCTACAGTGCTAATGATAGATATCTCTCACTCTATGATATTGTATGGAGAAGATAGAATAACGCCTGCGAAGAAGGTGGCGATGGCACTGAGCGAATTGATAAAAACAAAATACCCAAAAGACACTTTAGATATTGTTGTTTTTGGTAACGATGCTTGGATGATAGAAGTAAAAGATTTACCCTACTTACAAGTTGGTCCATACCACACTAATACAGTGGCAGGATTAGAGATGGCAATGGAACTTTTACGCAAAAGAAAAAATGCCAATAAGCAAATATTTATGGTGACAGATGGTAAGCCTACCTGTCTTAAAATAGGTGGGAAATATTACAAGAATAGCTTTGGCGTAGACAGAAAAATCCTGAACAGATGCCTAAGTCTTGCAACTCAATGTAAAAAATTAAAAATTCCTATCACAACATTTATGATAGCTACCGATCCCTATCTGCAAAAGTTTGTGTCAGAGTTTACAGAAGCTAATAATGGTAAAGCATTCTTTGCTTCGTTAGATAAACTTGGTGCATTCCTTTTTAAAGATTTTGAAAGTGGAAAGAAAAAAACAGTTTTTTAATAAAAGATAAATTAAAATTACAAGTAAGATAAATGACAGAAAATAGAGCAACAACCCTAGGCGAACTTAAAAAAAGTGGTTACAAGCAAAAAAGTATTAAAGATGAAGTAAGAGATAATCTCGTTAAAAACATAAAAGAAAATAAGCCAAGCTTTACAGGAATTGTGGGGTATGAAGACACCGTAATTCCAGATACAGAAAGAGCCTTACTAAGCAGACACAATATTCTTTTTCTAGGACTTAGAGGACAAGCCAAAACTAGAATGGCTAGACAAATGACATCTTTGTTAGATGAATATATCCCATTAGTAACAGGCTCCGAGATCAATGATGATCCATTCAAACCAACTAGCAAATTTGCCATTTCACAAATTGCAAAACTTGGAGATGACACCCCAGTAAGTTGGATACATAGAGATACACGATATGGCGAAAAACTAGCTACGCCAGATGTAAGCGTAGCAGATTTAATAGGAGATATAGACCCTATTAAAGCCGCCAATCTTAAACTCAGTTTTTCTGACGAAGAGGTATTGCATTTTGGAATTATTCCTAGAAGCAACAGGTGCATTTTTGTAATTAATGAATTGCCAGATTTACAACCAAGGATTCAAGTTTCTTTGTTTAACATTTTGGAAGAAGGCGACTTACAAATAAGAGGATTTAAACTTCGATTACCACTTGATGTGTTATTCGTATTTACTGCCAACCCTGAAGATTACACGAACAGAGGAAGTATTGTAACTCCTCTAAAAGATAGAATACAAAGCCAAATTCTTACTCACTATCCAAAAGATATAGAAAACGCTCTAGAGATTACCCAGCAAGAAGCAGGGATAAATGAGGAACAATCATCGCTAGTGGCTAGCAGTGATTTGATAAAAAGGTTAGTGGAGCAAATTGCATTTGAAGCAAGAGAAAGTGAGCTAGTAGATAAAAAAAGTGGTGTAAGTGCAAGACTTTCTATATCTGCTTATGAGAATGCAGTAAGCGCTGCAGAAAGAAGAGCTTTGGTAAATAACGAATCGTCAACTCAAATATGGGTAAGTGATTTAATGGGCATCATTCCTTCTATCACTGGCAAGATAGAATTAGTATATGAAGGAGAACAAGAAGGACCATACCAAGTAGCCTTAAACTTATTAGATAAATCGATAAGAACTCAATTTGCTGTATATTTCCCGAACCCAGAATTGCTAAAAAAGAAAAAAGGAAAAGACAAGGAAAAGGTAGAGAATCCTTACAAAGCAATACTAGGCTGGTTTGACGCAGGTAATAGCATAGACTTGATGAATAATAGCAAGGATGCAGATAAAGTTGCGATGCTACATAAAGTAAGTGGCTTACATGCTTTAGTTAGTGCTACTTTTAAACAAAATTCAGAAAAAGAAACTGCATTATTAATGGAACTTGTACTACACGGATTAGCAAGCCATTCATTAATAAGCAAGAAAATTGTAGATAATAAGATTGAATTCAAAGACCTTATGGGTTCTATGTTTACAATGGGTAACGAACATTTTGAAGAAGAAGACTTTAACGAAGAAGATTTTTAAACAAAAAATAAATAATAATGGCAACTAAATTAACAGTAAAGAAAAACGGCTCTCTTGTAGTAAACGGCGACTTTGAATTGGTAGACGCTGAGGGGAATGCTTATGACTTAGGAGGTAGAGAAACTATCTCTATTTGCAGATGTGGTTTGAGTAAGAATAAGCCATTTTGTGATGGCGCTCATAATGGACATTTTGAACACGAAGCCGTAGCCTTTGCATTACCGCCAAAAAAGACAACTTAAGAATTTGGTACGATTTTGTCTTAATACTATGGGTAAACTTTATAAATAATCTTAAATTATAAATTATGTCAAAAAAAGCATTATTACTAGCTGGAATAGCTGCGCTTGCATACTACCAGTATAAAAAAATGACCCCAAAGCAAAAAGAAGATTTAAAAGACAATATTAAAAAACAAGGGGAAAAGATTCTGGAGCATTTACCAGATGAGGTTAGAAACATTATAAATCCTAAGAGTCAAGAAACGAATTAGTTTCTAATGATAATAGCAAGAGGCGGGCTTTGAATACAAAGTCCGCCTCTTATATTTTCTTATACATGATAATCCTAGAAAATCATAAACTAGCCATAATTATCCCCCACTCTTCTTCTTGCGTTTCAACTTATTTAAAAATCCCTTTTTTCCTTTGCTCTGTTCAGGCACTGTATTGTCGGTTTGCTGCGGATCTTCAACAGTTGATGACTCGGCATTATCCTTGAAATATCTTTTAAATAGGTCAAGCTTAAAATCAATATTACCGTCAGACCCAGGCTTCCCTCGAAGGAAAATACTTCGCCCACCTTTCTTATCCGAGCCAATATTTTCAGGAATATAATCTTCATCCCGCTTATTCAAATTACTAAGTGGTACTTGGATACTAATATCAGAATTACCTTTCATGCTATACAATCCTTCTACAAAGAGTGAGAGTACAGAACTTTGAATCTCCATTCTATTGATGTTAATATCTCCATTCTTAATATCAAAAGTATTTTTCAATTCTGCAAATTCAATCTCATCAAAATCTCGTTTCTTAAAAACAAATTTTTGAATCTTTTTCAATGGTTCAAAATTTATTAGCTTTCCTTTCTTCAAAGAGAACGATACCGTACCATTTGCAGAAGAAGGCAGTATTACAGCATCCGAATTCATTCCAATACCTACTGATGCTTTTGCTGAAATATTACCTCTAAGTTCTTTACTTATTATTCCGTCTTGGCCAAAATTGTCAAATCCGTACATCAATTGACTAACATTCATCTGATTGACATTCGCAGCTAGTGAAAGTTTGTGGCGGTTACTTCCAGCAGCAACAATACTTCCAGACAAGTCCATTTTTCCTCCAAATGCATCCATGGATACATTCTTAATCACATAAGCGTCTTGAAGGATACTAATGTCAGCATCAAACTTATTTCCAGAAAAATTCTTATACACTATCCTATCTGCATTTACTTTCAACTCTATTTTACTCTTCTCCAATATATTGTCGAGCTTGGATGAAAATGTATTGAAGGTGCCGCTGCTATTAGCTTTAGCTGATATAGACTCTCTTGCCTTAAAGAGAAAGAGAAATTCGTTCAGATTTAGTTGAGGAGCATAAATTCTGTAATCAATTTTTACTTTATTCGGATCATCATTGAGTAAAGTAACCAGTCCCAATGCTTCCGCATTCATATTTATTTTATTACTGAGAACATTGAAGCCAAAGTCTTGAAGAAAAACATTCGTATTCTTAAAGCTAATTCTTCCGCTAATGCTATTGAGTTGCACATTTCTTGGCTTATAAGTTACTTGAGCATTATTAAAAGCCATCTCTCCGTCAAGTTTTGCAAATGTTTCAGAGTTATATTCTACAGGGCCAGAATATTTTAGACGAGCCTGTACAGTACCTTTATTAAGCCCCACAGTATTAGAAGATAGCATTTTATCCAACTTTTTAACTTCAAAATTCGACTGCAAATCACAAGTAAGCGTTGGATGCTGCAAATCTAAAATTTCTATACGTGAAGACTTTACGGGTAACCCTTTCCAATTGGCTTCAAAATTATTAATGAGTATTTTACTATTGGGATCTTTTCTTGGTAAGCCCACAATTACCTCATTACTATAACTTCCTTCACAGCTGACGTTATCAAAATCCATAAAAATCGTCTTCATATCAGCATTCTTAATATTCCAACTAGCATTAATTAAAGGTTCCCCACCTTTCAGCGGCCCCTTAATAATGGCAGCACTCACAAATTCTTTTTTTATTTCAACTTTAGAAAGCGATGCGGCAATCCTTGTTGGAAGAATCTTTTTTACTTCATCATAAATTGTCTTTTCATTATTGATAGAAAGGGTGAACTGTGGATTTTTATCCCCTAAATCAAAACTGCCCCCTAATACAAAATCTTGTTCGTTGATTTCCAGATTCACATCTTTAAAACTTAATTTCTGAGATAGTTTTTCATATTTTAATAAGAACTTCCCTTTTATTTTTGAGTCTTTTAAAAAAGTACCATTTGGCATATTGAATGCTAGTCCTTTCACATTTAGGTTTGGCTTTACCTCCATATTTAGCCAACTGCCCTCATCACTAAGTTTCAATTGTAAATCATTTACAAAAATATCGTGGAGCTTCTCTCGCTTTTCATCATTTAAGACAAACTGTACGTTTACTAATCTTACGCTTCTAATGGCAACAGGGTTCGAACTTTTCTTTGGCCCACCAGTGCTATCTTTTTTAGATTTTATTAAATACGAATTTGTATATCCCGAAGTATCAGTGTAGAAATAAATAATGCCATTTTTCATCTCCATCCCTGTCAATGCTGACTTCTTTGCTATTAATTTAAACAAACTAACATTCACTAAGAACTCCTCCGCTTTAAAAAAAGGATGCTGGTGTACTTTGTACATCGTATCAGTTGCCATAATATTTTTTGCATTGATGGATATCTTCGGGAAGGAAGAAAAGAAACTCACATCTACCTCTAGGAGGTCCACCTTGCCATCTATTTTTTCACTTATCATTTCAGAAAACTGTTGTACAAGTTCCTTCTTATGAGAGGAAATGTACCAATAAGCTAACCCATACAATACGACTAATAAGACAACAACGACCTTTAATATCTTCCCTAGTATTTTTAATGCTTTTTTCAATGAAAATTTATAATAGTTAGTTTTGTTCTTTATTTTTTTCAAATAGTATTTATGAAGATAGAATGTTGGAGTATAGGGAAGCAAAATGAAACTTACGTAAAAGAAGGAATTGATCTATTCACAAAAAGGATTTCGCACTATTATACTATAGAGTGGAAAATTATGCCAAATATTAAGAACGCTGCTGCTTTGCTACCAGAACAAGTAAAAGAGAAAGAGGGTGAACTTATTTTAGCCAGTTTAAAGAAAGAGCATATATTGTTTTTATTAGATGAAAAAGGCAAAAATATTGATAGCCCTACGCTTGGAAAGAAAATACTAGGCGAAGCAGAAAAAGGAACAAAAACCCTTGTATTTTTAATAGGTGGCGCTTTTGGGGTGAGTGATACTGTTGTAAAAAAAGCAAATTTTGTATGGAGTATTTCACAACTTGTATTCCCACATCAGCTCGTACGCCTGATACTTGCAGAACAGATTTATAGAGCCTGCAGCATTAACAACAACGAAAAATACCACCATATCTAAAAGCTAAACCCTTAGCTTTGAAAAAATTTAACCTATGGATTTTAGTCTTACTCCTATCACTTTTATTTTAATTGGGCTCAATGTAGTGGCTTCACTTATAGGATTCTCCAATGCTACATTTATGAGTAAAGGATTAATGTGGCCTTACCTTGTGAAAAGAGAAAATCAATATTACCGTTTCCTGAGTTCTGGTTTCTTGCACGCAGATTTTATGCACCTTTTCTTCAATATGTTTACCCTGTACTTTTTTGGAAGTAACATTGAGCAGTATTTTAATGCTATATTTCCTATGGGACAACTCTGGTATATCCTATTGTATTTTACTGGGATGATCGTGGCAGACTTACCTAGCTATTTTAAAAATAAGGACAACCCTTCTTATAAGTCACTTGGTGCTTCGGGAGCAGTTTCTGCTACTGTTTTTGCTTCTATAATCTTTAACCCTTGGTCTAAAATATACTTGTATGGGTTCATTTCTATGAGTGCCTTATTGTTTGCCGTATTATACATAGCTTATTGTGTGTATATGGGCAAGAGAAACTCTGACAACGTGAATCACGATGCCCACCTTTGGGGCTCGATTTATGGTTTAATTTTCACTTTTGTTTTAGTAGCAGCTTTGAGGTCAGATATTCTGCCAATTATTTTAGAAGAACTAAAAAATCCAGCTATTTTAGGAAGGTAAGGTCAGTGTTATTTTTAATGCTTTGGTAGTACTCGTATTTATTCTAAATCTATTATCGATTCTTGCGCCTACAATCCAAATAATCTTTTGATCAGATTCTAGTACCCAAACATTTTCTTTTTGATGAAGTGCATATTTTTCATCAACCAAAAACTTACTAAGTTTTTTCTTCTTATTCATTCCTAGCGGATAAAAATAATCGCCTTGCCTCCATTTGCGAAGTATAAGTGGAAACTTTATTGAACGGTCATCTAATAGAGCAACTTCTCTGTCATCAGATATCTTTAAGTCTTCAGTAATTTGAAATTGTAATGTGCCATTTTGAAATTGTACAGACGAATCAATATTTTCTACTACAATGGCGGTAGCTGCTTCAATAGCATTAGGTACAATGAGTAGCCAATTTCTATTCCTTATTACCCTATGATTAGAACCTAAAACATATTTACCTGTCTCTGCATCACAAAGTCTCCACACTTCTACTTCTTGAGCAGCTGTAAATCCTAAAGGCTGCAAGATTTCATGCAAGCAGGCTTTACCAGCTCCCATCTTTTGCAATCTTAGTACTGGAATTTTTATTGATTCGCCCTCTTCTTTTGTTAATCCTTTTATTTTTTTATCTATTCTTATTTTGTAAATCTGATACACATCTTTAAATAACTCAATATCCTTACTCATCATCGTCTTAAAGTCAGGAAAATGCGTTTCAATATCTGGAATAATTTTGTTGCGCAGCAAGTTTCTAGTATAATCGTTGCTAGCATTACTTACATCGTCTCTATAGATAATATTATTTTCAATAGCATATTCTTTAATCTCCTGCTTAGATGCAAATAAAAGCGGCCTCTCTATTAATCCTTTTTTTGCCGAAACACCTAAAAGCCCTTTAATACCAGAACCTCTAAACAAATACATCAAACTTGTTTCTACATTATCATCTTTATGATGAGCAGTTAATATGCTTACCTTTTTCTTTTGTTCTTTATTAATGGCGCCGGACAATTCATTAAAATAATCATACCGCAATTCTCTTGCTGCTACCTGTGTGCTTACATTAAATTTCTCTTTGTATGCCTTTGTATCAAAGCGTTTAGAATAAAAAGGAACATTTAATTCTTTCGCTAAGTTTTCTACAAATAATTCATCTGCCTCACTATCTTCTCCCCTCAATTGAAAATTACAATGCACGATACAAATCTGATATTCTAATTGAGCACAAATTTTTGCCAGCATAACAGAATCAACCCCTGCACTTACCGTCACTAAAAATATCTTATCCTTCGACAGTAATTTTTCTTGCTGTGCAAATGCTTTAAACCTATCTATAAAATACTTACCTACACCCATCTATTCTTAGTTAAATGTTTTGTTTCCCTTATGTGAAGTTGTAAATGGCAGCCCAAGGGTAATTTAAAAGTTCCCTTCCACTTAAAATTCATACGCATCATTCTCATCCCTTGCCATCATCAATTCATTATAGGCATGCTTATCATTTACAGCCTTTGCCTGTAACATCCCCTTCTCATAAATCTCCAATGCTGCTACATCATCTTTCTTTCGTTCAAGTAATTTTGCTAGATGATAATAGCTCCCTACATATTCTGGATTTCCATCTAGAATTTCGACAAATAACGCTTTGGCATCTTCATCCTTACCTATTTTAATATTTTCTAGTGCCAATGCGTGCATCAAAAAGCTATCTTTTGGACTTTCCTTTAGCATTTCCCTCAATTTTTCTATCCTTTCCATCATTTACCCATAATTTTTTGAAGACTTACTTTGAAAGGCTATATTTGCATATAGTTGCATAAACAACCTTTTTAAAGTTTATGTGTTATTCATTCAAAGATGCTGATAAATTACGAATGAAATAGCGATTAACCATTTTCAATACCAATTGAAAATAACCTAGAGGTTTATTCAGTTAGATAATTAATAAATAAAATAAACATATGAAAATTCTTGTTTGTATTAGCAGAACCCCAGACACTACTGCGAAGATTTCTTTTACGGATAATGACACCAAGTTTAATGAAGCAGGTGTGCAATGGATTATCAATCCTTACGATGAGTGGTATGCGCTTGTGAGAGCTATTGAGTTAAAAGAAAAACACCCTTCAATTGTGTTGCATCTTGTGCATGTAGGAGGCGCAGATAGCGACCCCATTATCAGAAAAGCACTTGCACTAGGTGGCGATGAAGCAATAAGAGTAAATAGTACTAATGATGATAGTTATAATGTAGCATCACAAATAGCAAAAGTGGCACAAGACGGCGCTTATGATCTAATTCTTACAGGAAAAGAAACCATCGATTATAACAGTTCGTCATTGGGTGGTATGCTATCAGAAATGTTAGAAGTACCATACATTTCTCACGCCACTAAGTTTGAGATGGCAGGAACAGAGGCTACAGTGACGAGAGAGATAGAAGGTGGAGAAGAGACAGATAAAGTAAGTTTCCCAGCGATTGTAAGTTGTCAAAAAGGAATGGCAGAGCAAAGAATACCCAATATGAAAGGAATTATGGGGGCAAGAAGTAAACCATTAAATGTAGTAGAGCCTACTGATGCCCCTTCATTAACTTCTATTTCAAAATTTAGCTTGCCACCTGCAAAAGCTGGTGTAAAGCTAGTATCTGCAGACAATCCAGAAGAATTAGTAAGATTGTTACACGAAGAGGCTAGAGTGATTTAGTTCACTAATAAAAATTATTACCACCATAAAAAAATTATAGAAATGAGCGTATTAGTATTTATAGACCAATCAGAAGGAGTAATAGCAAAGTCAAGCCACGAAGCGGCTTCCTACGGTGCAGCATTAGCAGAAAAGATGGGCACAACTGCAGATGGTATTGTACTCGGAAATACAACTGATGACCTTACAACCTTGGGCGACCACGGCTTGAAGAATATTCACACTGTAGCAGATGCAGCATTAAATTCAATGGATGCAGCAGTATATAGTAATGTCCTTGCGCAGGCAGCAGCAAGTTATGATGTGATTATTTTTAGCAATAATAGTACTGCAAAAGCGGTAGCACCAAGACTTAGCGCTCGCCTAAAAGCTGGGCTAGTAGCAGGTGCTGTAGAGTTACCAGACACTACTGACGGATTTATTGTAAAAAAATCTGTATTTAGTGGTAAAGCATTTGCACACGTGAAAATAGAAACAGAGAAGAAGATAGTTTCGTTGAATGTAAATGCATTCAGTGTAACGCATAGCGGTGCTACCGCAACTGTTACGCCATTTACAGCAACTATTCCTGCGGGAAAAGTAACGGTAACAAATATTGACAAAGTAAAAGGCGAAATCTCTCTTAGTGAAGCGGATAGAGTGGTAAGTGGTGGTCGTGGACTAAAAGGACCAGAAAACTGGGGAATGATAGAAGAACTAGCTACTTTACTTGGTGCTGCAACAGCTTGTAGCCGTCCGGTATCGGATATAGATTGGAGACCGCATCATGAGCACGTAGGACAAACTGGACTTGCCATTGCACCAAACTTATATATTGCTGTAGGTATCTCTGGCGCCATTCAGCATCTTGCAGGGGTAAATAGAAGTAAGACGATAGTTGTCATAAATTCTGACCCAGAAGCGCCATTTTTTAAAGCAGCAGATTATGGTATCGTAGGAGATGCATTTGAAGTAGTTCCTAAAATAATAGATGCCGTAAAGAAACTCAAAGGAGTAGCTTAATTTAAACTCCTTATATTTTTTGATGCCTTTCAATTCGTTTTGAAAGGCATTAATTTTTATATTTGTAACTAGTAAGTACCATTGTCCACTTGTAAGTATGAAAAAAATAGAACTCGAAATAGTTGCCCTGAGCCATAGTATAACACAAACTCATAGTTATGCAGTTGTATTAGGAGAAGTAAATGGTCTTAGAAGGTTACCAATTGTGATAGGAGGTTTTGAAGCGCAAGCTATCGCTGTAGCTTTAGAAAGGATGAGTCCAAGTCGCCCATTGACACACGATCTTATGAGAAACTTTATGTTAGCATTTAATGTAGAGCTTCACGAGATCGTGATAAATGACTTACAAGAAGGTATATTTTACAGTAAGCTCGTGTGCAGTAATGCCAATGATAATGTAGATATCGATAGCCGCACTTCTGATGCACTTGCACTTGCAGTACGAAGTGGTTGTCCCATTTTTACCTACGAAAACATTCTAGACCAAGCAGGTGTATTGATGGATGACGATCAAAACTTTAAACAAGAAGGCACAAAAAGCATTGGTAAAGTAAGTTCTGGTTCTATCAATGAGAGTGATAGTCTCTTAAACCTAAGTGTAGAGGAACTCAATACGTTGCTTGCAGAAGTGTTAGAAAAAGAAGATTATATCAAAGCAATCTCTATTAGAGATGAATTAAAAAAACGAGGTGAATCTTCTTAAAATTATCTCCTTCTTTTTGTGTTTTAGTAGCTTTTGCTTTTATGCAAAAGGACAATATATTTTTCAAGGAAAAATTATAGAAGCGTCAACTAAGAAGCCTATTCCCTTTGCTAGCGTATATGTAAATGGTTCTTCACAAGGAAGCACAACCAATAGTGCAGGAGAGTTTGCATTCAATAGTTCTATTTCTAATGGTGACTTGATAATAACCAGCGTAGGATACCAAACTATCTCCTACCCTTTTAACAACCCAAAGCCACAAAAGCTTCAAATCGAACTCGAAAGAAAAGACAATACTTTAGATGAAATACTTATCCTATCTGACGCAGAAAAAGCAAAGTTTTTACAAATATTTAAAGACAACTTTATTGGCAGGACAAAAGAAGCTGCTAATACAAGAATAAAAAATATAAAGGATATTTATTTTGTCAGAAATGAAGATAAATCAAAAGGATTTACAGCAAAGGCTGACTCTAGCTTAGTGCTTATAAACAATAGCCTTGGCTACAAAATAACTTTTACATTAGAAGGTTTTAGCTTTAATTCCAATCAAAATACTACTTTCTTTTATGGTTACACTAAGTATGATGACCTTTTACCAATAAGTAAAAAATATATAAAGCGCAGAGAACAAGTATATGAGGGAAGTACAATGCAATTCTTTAGAAAGCTAGCAGACTCTTCAACGATTGGACCTTCCTTCACATTGATGGAGATGAAAACAGTAGAGATGAACGGAAGAAAATTTGACCAAGGGACACCAAGGACAGCAGCTACTTTAGTAACAAAAGATAGTAGTGATAGCAATATTTTTCAATTAAAATTTAAGGAACGCCTCAGAGTTCAATACAGCAAACCAACTACTGTTTTCAAAGACTTATCGTCTAGTATGTTTGTAAATATTGGAATTGGTGGAGTGCCTACTTCTACATTAAGTTTATTGGAAAATGCCATTTACTTCGATAAGAATGGCGTGGTTCTTAATC